>JBLMXE010000196.1:0-2890 GCA_050257615.1 Chlamydiota bacterium
GGGTTCCGGCTTCGTCAAAGATTTCGCCGTCGAACAGGGCGCGATCCCCCGGTGCCATGATTTCCCGCAGGCGCGCGGGGAAATGCAGCGCTCCGAAAGCGCCCAGGGTGTTGCCCAGCACGGCGTAGATGGTGGCTTGGCCATTGCCGCTGAGAACGCGCAGATGGGCATCGTCGGCCACATCGAATTTCACCCCGCGCCGCGTGCGTGCCGTGCCGTCGGCTCCAGCCAGGGCTAGTTCCAGCAGCGCCTGGCTGAAGTCGGCGGCCACGTATCCCAGCGCCTTGCCCGCTTCGGCATAGGCGCGCAACAGAATGCGGTCTTTGCTGCCTTCACCGCAGCCCAGGCTGCAGAAGGACTGCGCCCCAGGCCACATCCGCGCCACGCTCGCGGCGTTAGCCGCCAGCACCTGCAGGGCGCGATTGGAATTGCGATACTCCACCGAGCGCGTCAGTTCCACCCAGGCCTGCACCGAGGGCGGCAGCCAGTAAAAGAACTTCTCGTCCAGAAAACGGCGAGCCAGCGCCTGCTGCAGTTGAGCCGCGATCTCCTCCTCGCGCAAGAGCACTTCAATTGCCAGCTTTTCCCGCCCTGCCATAAGGTTGCAGATGGCTCCTTGCCCTACTTTGCTGCAAAAATAATGGCGCAATTGTGCTACTCTTTGGCGGTTTTTGCATCTAGGGGTATGAGCCGAATTGTGCTCACAGGAGGATGTGATGAAGATTGTGGAAACCAGCGAAGTCGCCCCCACCTGTCACGCTAACTTCAAACTTGTGGAAACGGCTGAAGTCAGCCCCACCTGCCATGCTCAATTCAAGCTGGTAGAAACGGCTGAAGTCGCGCCCACCTGCCACTAGGACTCGTACTGAGGCGCCTGCGGCGGGCGGCTAAAGCACTCTGTAAGCACCCGCCGGCGGCCGCAGGCTTTTTCTCTTATGCCCGCGATGGTGGAAGGCCGGCTGTCGATCGGCGCATTTTACAATCCGCACCTGGCAGAACCCCTGCTGCAGGCCGCTGGTCTGGTGGACCACCTGTCCATGGCCGATCCCCCGGCCTCCGACGATTCCGCTTTCTCCCGCATTCGCGACTGCTTTCCCCTGCTGCTGCACGATTATCTGGGACAGCTTTCTGATCCGCTCAGCGACCATGCGCTGGCTCGTGCCCGCCATCTTCAGGAAATGTACTGTGGACCGTGGGTGGCGGAACACTTTCAGTGCCTCCACACCCAGGATGGCCGCCGCACTCTGGACTATGTTTTCCCGCCGCTCTACACGGAAGAATTCCTGAGCCGTTTTGTGGCTAACGCACGCGTCCTGCGCGATGCTGTCGGCGCTCCCCTGGTGATGGAGAATATTCCCGGCTTCTTTGCGCTCGAATATGCGCAGATGACGGAAGCCGAGTTCTTGCGCCGCTTCTTTGACCAGACCGCTTGCGGCTTGCTGCTCGACCTGCCCCACATCTGGCTGGCCGCTCATTATTCCGGCCGCCCTGCCCGTGAGCACCTGGCCGACTTCCCCCTGGAGAAGGTGGTGGAACTGCACGTGGCGGGTGTCGAGCACGACGGGGACCTGGAAGGGCCCTGGATTGCACCAACGCCTCCCACAGAAGAAATTCTGCAGTTGGCGCTGTGGGTGGCGGAGCGCGCTCCCGCATTGCGGGCCGTAACCTTCGACGCCTTCGCCCCCAGCCTGACTGCCGATGTGCTCTTTCGTTCCGTGGAGGCTGCGCGCACCGCTTTCCGGCTGTAACGGTGACCTGCATGGCTGATGCTCGCTCTACAAGATCGGATCGCGAACTGCAGGACTCGCTGATCGCTTACCTTGCCGACGCAAACCTACGCCGGGCCCCATCCGGCCTCTTGCCGCTCTCCCCCGAGCAGGCGCAGCGCGCCGGGAGGTTTGCCCGCTTCCTGGCTCGCCGCTACTATCGCGATCGGCTGGCGCGCTCTTTCCGCTATTCGCGCCGCTTCGGGGCGGCTGCGGAAACGTTGGCAGATACACCGGTCTTCAATGCTTTCCTGGATGACTGCGTGCTCGGTTCGGTGGCCTCGGCGGAGCGTGTGGCCGGTCTGGCGGTGAATCATGTGAACCGTTTCCCCGCTCCCGGACCCTGGTGGAGCGACCTGCTGCAGTATGAGCGCCTGTTCTTTTTGCAGGCCGCCACCACGGAAAATGCTGTTCCGTCGGCGTCACCTCAGCCCAGCCTTAGCGCCCGCTGCCATCGTTTTTCCTGGAACCTGCCCGAGCTTCTGCTTCGCCTCAAATCAGGCGTGGCCGTGAGCGCCGAACTTCGCGGGGAGGTTACACTTCTGTTTTCGCGGACAGGCTTGGGTCGTATTTATGTAGTCGAAGTGGACGCGGCCACGGCGGCCGTCTTTCATGCCGCCTCCGCCCGGCTCAGCCCGGAACAGATCACGGAGATGACTTCTCTGCCCGCCGCCACCGTGCAGCAAGCCCTGGCCGCTCTGGCCCAGGTCGGGGCTCTAGCCACTCTGTCGCGAGGATAGAAATCAGCGCCGCATGATGCCTGGCGCGGTTGCGGCACTGACAAGCACGCATGTACTCTGATTTACCAGACGCACTGGGAGGCCGGTTATCGCTACACCCAAGACTATTCTCTGCGTCAGCGACCAGGCGGTCGTCCTCCATGTCCGCAAGTTGTTGTTGGAGCACGAGGGATACCGGGTACTGACGGCAGCCGGCGAGAACGCAGCGGGGGAGCTCCTGCGCGCCGAGCACGTGGATTTGGCGTTGCTGGATTACAGTGCGGCCGATGCCCAGCCCCTGGTAACTTCGATTCGAAGAAAGCAGCCGGGCTTGCGCCTGGTGGTGATTTCCTTCAGTCCCAATTTTCCCGAGAATCTGACCGGCCTGGTGGATGCCTGGGTGAG
>JBLMXE010000197.1:0-4723 GCA_050257615.1 Chlamydiota bacterium
CGCCCGATGCTGCCGGCAAAAAGCGTGTCGCCGGCAATCAGCTTCTGCTGGGCCGCGAAATACAGGCAGACGCTGCCTTCGGTGTGCCCGGGCGTGTGCAGCACGCTGGCTTCCAGATTCCCGGCGCGCAGCTTGTCCGCTTCCCCCAGCGGCTGGTCAATCTCCACTTTGCCGGGCGAAGCCATGCCCACCCACGCCGCCTGCACATCCAGCATTTTGAGCAGGGCGTAGTCATTCTGATTCAGCAGAATGGGCGCCCCGGTAAGCTGGCGCAGCTTCATGGCCCCACCTACGTGATCAATATGGGCATGGGTGATTACGATCTGCTTCACCGTCAGGCCATGCTTGCGCACCAGAGCAAGAACCTGGTTGATGTCGTCACCAGGATCGATGACCATGGCCTCGCGCGAGCCTTCGTCGCCAATGACGGAGCAATTGCATTGCAGGGGGCCGACGGGGATGATTTCGTGAATCATGAAAAGCAGTTGCCAGTGGTCAGTTGTCAGTGGCCAGTAACCCTAAAACCCAGTTGTCAGTGGTCAGTTCCTGGCTACGAGACATGGTAGCAAAAGCGAGTAACTGACCTAGTGACTCGGAACACACCATCACGGAGTGCAGTAATAAATCCGGGCGGGCAGGATGTTGAACAAATTGAAATCCTGCTGCACGTTGGCGAAGGTGGGCCGAAGGTAGGGCAGCACGGTGCGGGTGAACTGGTAGACCACAAAAGCGCCTTCCGGGTGCAGAACATGGTGGGTTTCGCGAGTCACGACCCGGCGGACGCCATCGGGAAGCAAGGTGTAGGGAATACCGGAGATGATGTAGTCGGCGTGGGGCAGGTTCAACTCGCGGAGGATGCGGCGCACATCGGCGGCGGAACCGTAAACCACGCGCAAGCGATCGTCCGCCATCTCGTTCTGCAGAAACTCCACAAAACAGGGATTCAGCTCGATGGCCACCAGGGTGGCATCGGGACGGATGCGCTTGAGAATCTCCTGGGTGAGAGTGCCCACGCCCGGACCATACTCCACTACTACACGCGCCCGTTCCCAGTCCACCAGGGAGAGCACGTGCTTGACCAGGAAGGGCGAACTGGGCACCAGGGAGCCCAGCAGTTTGGGATAGCGGAAAAAGTTTCTGGCGAACAGGACAAGTTGCCGGGAGAGCGTCCGGGAGCGCTGCCGGGGCTGCAATCTTTCTTGTGTGATCATTCTTGAGCCTTGTCCGGAGTTCTCCGGTCCGCTATCCGCCTCCACCGCGGTTCCTCAATTGGAGCAGATATTTAAATCATAGGTTGTTCGGCTAGCCAAGAACACAGACGTAACCAGCGGCCCAGTAATGCACACCCAGCTACCGCCCTGCGCCAGCGCCATTGTACAAGGCTCGGTTCGAAGGTGTCCTCCTGCCGGGAGGGGGTGCCTTGCCAGTCATCCTACGCGTCCACCCTCCGGCTTTGAATGTGATCTGCATCACTGTCTTGGCGGACAAGAAGGATGACACTGGTTCTGGAGATGACCGCACAGTGGACAGCGGTCCAGGAGAAGCCTTATGCCAGACCTTTTTGAAGCCGAAGTCAAATTGGAAAAGCAGTCGTCAATTTTGCCGCTCCTGCTGCTTCTGTCCCTGATGGCGGCGGTTCTGGGAGTGGTGGCGTACGTAGTATTGGAAATCCGCGCGCGCCAGCCGTTGTCAACCACGGAGGCGAGCACTGTGGTCAAGAGCATCCTGCAGGCACAGGGGCCGGCAACCACTCATTTTCACGCCGGCCTGGTCATGCCCAGCGTGGACGAAAAGCCCAGGGACCCGCATTATCGCCTGCTGGAGAAGATCGGGGTCGTGAAGACCGCCAAGACCTCGGGCGGAGGCACCATGGTTACCGTAACGCCCCTGGGCGAGCGCTTGACCGCCTCCATCCCTGGTTTCAAAAAATGGAAGAATGCCGACGGGACAACTTCCTATGCCATCCCCGTAGCAGAGCGGCAACTGGTGGACGTTTCCAAGATCGCCATGAACGGCGTCAACGACGCCGTTGTGGAGTACACCTGGAAATGGGTGCCCAACAAACTGGGCGACGATTTCGATGCCGCCGGCAGCCTGGTAAAGAGTTTCAACACCTGGGACCGGGCCACGCTGATTGACAAGTACGGTGCTGATTTCTACCATGCCGATCCCACCCGCGCCAGCGTCAACCTGGTGCGTACCGACAAAGGCTGGAAGATCTTTACCGAGTAGAAGCAGGAGTCAGGGGTCAGGAGTCGGGAGTCAGCAAAAAACAATGGTCGGCGCTGACTCGGGATGCTTCCTCTTCCCTGCTTTTATGGGGCGCGGGCGCCACCGCCCGCGGGAAACAGCGCGAGCCTCGTAGCGCAAGGGCGGCACTCACTAGCTACTCGTAGTGCAGGGCCACCATGGGGTCTACGCGCATGGCGCGGCGCGCCGGAATGATGCAGGCGGCGAGCGCCACCAGCGCCAGCAGCACGGAGACGGATACGTAGGTTACCGGATCGGTCGGGCTCACGGTCAGGAAAGTTCCCACCACGCGTGCGGCCGCCAGCGCCGCCGCCACTCCCACCACCAGCCCGAGGGCGACGATGGCAAATCCCTGCCGCAAGATCATGCGGAGAATTTCTTTGGGCTGAGCCCCCAGGGCCATGCGCACGCCAATCTCGTGGGTCCTTTGGCTGGCGGCGTAGGAAATCACACCATAAACGCCCACCACGGAGAGCACCAGTCCCAGAATTCCCATGGCGGCTGCGAGTCCGGCGGCAATCTGGTATGCCAGAAAGCCATTCAAGGTGTAAAGCGCCTGGGACATGGTTTTCACTTCGAAAACGGGAAGATTGGGCGCCAGCGAGTCAATGGTGCGCTCCAGTTCCGGAATCATGGTTGCCGGATCTCCCACCGTGCGCACTTGCAAAGTCTGCAGGCTGGCATCGCGCACGTGCTGGGCAAAGGGAAGGTACGCCAGGGGATATTGCGGACCTCGCACGAATATGTAGCGAGCATCTTTGGCCACGCCTACTACCTCGATGGAATGGCTGGGATCATTCACCGAGCGGAAGTGCCGGCCGAGGGGATCCTGGTTTGGCCAGTACTGTTTGGCAAAAGTCTGGTTCACGATGGCAACGTAAGGAGCTTTATCGTCGTCGCGATCGCTGAAGTCGCGCCCCTGGAGGAGGGAAATGCCGAGAGTGCGGAGGTTATCCGGCGAGACGAAGTTCATCACGGCCACGGGGGCGGGCTGCCCGGGGGGCGACTGGTAGCCCTCAACGGCAAGAGTCGCTCCGTTGCTGTAATAACCCAGGGGCACGGAGAAGGAGGTACTGGCGGCGGTCACGCCAGGAAGAGCGCGAACTCGCTGCAGCAGCGTCTGGTAGAACTGGCGGGTTTGCGCGTCGTGATAGCCGATTTCCAGGGGGTCCATGCTCATGTTGACCACGTGGGCCGGGTCGAATCCGAGATCGGTACGCTGCGCCTGGCCCAGGCTGCGGGTGAAAAGGGCGGCCACGATGAGGAGCATCAGTGAGCCGCCCACCTGGAGCACAACCAGAGCACTGCGCAATTTCTGCCCTCCCCCCACCAATCCGCGTCCGCTCTGGTGCAGCACCCGGTTCAGGTCGTGGCGGGCGGCGCGCAAGGCCGGAAAAATGCCGACTATAATCCCGGCAACCAGAGCTATGGCGAAGGCATAAAGAAACACCCGCCAGTCGAAGCGAAAGTCCAGTTGGAGGGGAAAATCGGTGTGGAAATTGATAGAACTGAGAGCAGCGCCACCCCAGGTCCCCAGGATCATGCCGGCCGCGCCGCCTATCAGCGCGAGCAGGATGCCTTCGGTGAGCAACAAGCGGACCAGGTGCCCGCGCCCAGCGCCCAGGGCGGCGCGAATGGCCAGTTCCCGCTCCCGCACCGTGGCCCGCATCAGCAGCACGTTGCCGACATTCACACAGGCCAGAAGCAGCACCAGAATGGCGAGCCCAAGAAACAGGGTGGAAAGCAACGCTCCATTCAGCGAGCGCGGATCGCCGAGGCGGGTGCTGGTTTCGGGGAAGACCAAAGCCTTCACATTCTTGTCTACGTCCGGATACTGCTGCGAGAGCCGCTGGGAAACCACCGTCAGCGCGGCTTGCGCCTCTTGCAGGCTCACGCCCTGGCGCAGGCGTCCCACCACCGAAAGGCCGCGCTGCCCGCGATTTTCCATGAAGCCAGGAGGCAGAGTAGCCGACAACATGCCCAGCGGCAGATAGCCGGCGATGGAGACCAGCGGTTCAGCTCCATGAAAGCCCTGCGGAGCCACGCCAACCACGGTGACGGGATGTCCGTCGAAAGAAACCTTTCTGCCGATGATGTCAGGATTTCCGCCCAGCCGATCTTTCCAATAGTCATAACTCAGGACGATAACCGGATCGGCGCCCGCGATGTTGCCCTCGGAAGGCAAAATAAGCCGGCCCGCGGCAGGTTTCAGACCCAGCACAGAAAAGAAATTTCCTGTAACGAAGTTGGTGACGATCCGATCAGCCTTCTTTCCCTCCACGCTCAGCCCGTCCAGGCTCAATTCGTAGCCGGCTAGCCCGTCGAATACCGCCGTGGTCTGGCTTTGAATATCCCGGTAATCAGGAATCGAAAGTGTGGCCAGCAAAATGTCAAAGTTCTGCTGCAACCGCAGGACGGTGATCTGCGCGGGATCCTTGACCGGCAGGGGCCGTAGCAGAATCCAGTCCACCAT
>JBLMXE010000198.1:0-2862 GCA_050257615.1 Chlamydiota bacterium
TGGATAGGATGCGAACGAACTTGCGCGCGCGCACGCATAGAAACCTCCTCATTGCACGATAATTAGGATGCATTCCGGCCGCTCCTTGCCTACTTTGCCCTTTTCGCCGCCTGCTTTTTCATTTCTAATCGCGGTGATGAGGAAACTGATTCGTGCCTGCCTGCTCGTTAGCCTCGTTGTGGGGAGTTTTTCGGCTTTGTCTGCCGCGGGACCCAATCCCACAGCCGGTACTACGGATGTGGATCGCGTCATCGCCGCGGCGCTCAAGCCTTCTCCCCTCGAGAGCAATCTGCAGCACCTGACCGACGAGATCGGCGGCCGGATTCCGGGTACGCCCGCCATGGAGGAAGCCACCGAGTGGGCGCAAGGCGCGTTCCGCGCCGCCGGCGGCGAAAACGTGCACACGGAGAAGTTCCAGATTCCCCAGTCCTGGGCAGAAGGCGAAACCCGGTTTTCGGTGGAAGCGCCGCTGGAGTTCAACCTGCACGCGGTGTCGGTAGCCTGGGCGCCACCGCTGCGGCCGCTCCGCCACGTGCACATTGTGGATGTAAAGGACGGCACAGCCGACGACTTCGTGCGCGCCGGCAACGTCGCTGGCTGCATTGTGCTGGTGCACGGCAAAGTCATCCAGACCTGGGATGACCTCAACGAGGAGTACAACCGCGTGCCGCCCATCATCGAGCGCGCGCTGCGCGGGCGGGCGGTGGCCATCGCCTGGATTGCGGAGCGCGACCGCGACCTTCTTTATCGTCACACCGACACGCAGACAGGAGAACCGGAGCCTATTCCTCAGGTCATCGTGGCCCGCGAAGAAGGCCTGCGCGTTGACCGCCTGCTGGCCTCCGGGCGCCAGGTTTACGCCGATCTGGAAATTGCCAACCAGGTGGGCGGGCCCCTGACCACCGCGAACGTAGTGGCGGAAATCCGCGGCAGCCAGCACCCCGAGCAGTTTGTGGTGCTGGGCGCGCACCTGGATTCCTGGGAACTCGGGACGGGCGCGCTCGACAACGGCTGCAATGCCGCCCTGGTGATTGACGCCTTGCGCGCCATCCGCGCCTCCGGCGTGCAGCCTAGGCGCAGCATTCGCTTTGTCCTCTTTTCCGGGGAAGAAGAAGGCCTGCTGGGCTCGGAAGCATATGCTCGGCAGCACCGCGACGAACTGGACAATGCCCTGGCCGCGGTGATCTTCGATTCCGGCAGCGGCCGCGTGACCGGCTTCACCCTCAGCGGGCGCACTGAACTGGCCGGCGCCACCCGCGATCTGATCGCGCCTCTCAGTTCCATGGGCGTCACCCAGGTCACCCAGGATGCCGACATGGGCACCGACAACTTCGATTTCCTGCTGGAAGGAGTGCCTACGCTGGTGGCCAACCAGGATCCGGCCAACTACATGCAGAACTACCACGCCATGTCCGACACTTTCGACAAGGTGGACCTAGGCAATCTGCGCAAGGAAGTAGCGGAGGCGGCCGCCATGGTGGTGGGAATCGCCAATGCGCCGCAGCGCTTCGGCGCGCGCCAGTATCGCGCTCAGGTGCAACAATTGCTGCACGATACCCATCTGGAAGATACGATGAAGCGGGTGGGGGTGTGGGCGGTGTGGGAGAGCGGTCAGCGCGGCCGGGCCCGCTGACGTCGCAAGGGGGCAAGCTTGCACGAACTGCCTTTCTGGATCGGCTTCAATGTGTTTGTGCTGCTGATGCTGGCCCTCGATCTGGGGGTTTTTCACCGGCACGCGCATACCATCAAGTTCCGCGAAGCCGTAGGCTGGAGCATTTTCTGGATCAGCCTGGCCGCCGCCTTCGCCGTATTCGTCTATTTCTGGCACGGGCGCACCGCCACCCTGGAGTTCACCACCGGCTACCTGATCGAACTCTCTTTGAGCGTAGATAATCTCTTCGTCTTTCTGCTGATCTTCCGCTACTTCCGCGTCTCTGGCTGGCAGCAGCACAAAGTGCTCTTCTGGGGCATTCTGGGCGCGCTCATCATGCGGGGCATTTTTATAGCGGTGGGTGTGAGCCTGATGCGGCGCTTCGAGTGGATCGTATATATTTTCGGCGCCTTCCTGGTTTACACCGGGGCGAAACTTTTCCGCAGCAAGGAAATGGAGGTCCACCCTTCGGAGAACCCGGTGGTGCGGCTGTTTCGGCGCGCGGTCCCGGTTACACCCGACTTTGTGGGCAGCAAGTTCCTGGTGCGGGAGAACGGGCTCTACGCCACGCCGCTGCTCATTGTGCTGCTGGTGGTGGAGACCACCGACATCCTGTTTGCCGCCGACTCCATTCCCGCGATTCTGGCTATCACCGTTGATCCTTTCATCGTGTACACCTCCAATGTGTTTGCCATCCTGGGGCTGCGCTCCATGTACTTTGCCCTGGCCGGCCTGATGGATGCGTTTCACTACCTGCATTACGGGCTGGCGGTCATTCTGATGTTCATTGGCGCGAAGATGCTGGTCTCGCACTATTACCGAATTCCCACCGAGGCCGCGCTGGCCGTAGTCGGCCTGGTGCTGGCCATCTCCGTCCTGGCTTCAGTTCTTCACCCACAAAAGAAGCCGGCATGAATAGCAAGAAAGACAACCACAGAGGACACGGAGGACGCAGAATTGTTTTTGAATTTTTATGGTCCCATCTGGATCGCGATTGTGGGGCGGAAGCCAACGCTGAATCACAAACACCAGATTGAAACCTTGCATTCCTCTGCCTCCCCGGCGTCCTCTGCGGTTTTCATTTCGTCTGAGGCGGGCACAACAAAGCCCGGCACTTTGATAAGTGCTGGGCGTTTGCCGTTCGGCCGGAGCTTAGTGGCCCTTGGGACTGGTGCCTGGAGTTTTGCTGCTGCAGGTGGGGGAAACCCGAT
>JBLMXE010000199.1:0-7141 GCA_050257615.1 Chlamydiota bacterium
TTGATCTCTCGCGCGAGACCTGCCTGCCCGGCCTGATTGATACGCATACACACACCCTGCTGACGGGCGACGTCACGGAAGAGGACTACAACAAGCAGATTCTGCAGGAATCAGACGCCTACCGCGCCATCGTGGCCACGCAGGCGGCGCGCCTTGCCCTGGGATATGGCTTTACCACCATTCGCGACCTGGAGACCGAGGGCGCCGGCTACGCCGACGTGGACCTGAAGCACGCTATCGAACGCGGTATCACGGAAGGGCCGCGTATGCGAGTGGCCACGCGCGCGCTGGATGTGACCGGCGCCTATCCCGTGCTCGGTTTTCGCTGGGATTGGCCGGACTGGCCGCACGGGGTGCAGGTTTGCGATGGGCCGGTGGAGTGCCGAGTTGCGGTTCGGGAACAGATTTCCAAGGGCGCGGACTGGATCAAGACTTACCTGGACGGCGGCTACCGCGTGACCGCGCAGGGCGTGGTCGAGGACCGGCCCACCTTCACCATGGAGGAACTCAACGCGATTGTGGATGAGGCACACCGCGAGAACCATCCCGTCGCCTCACACGCCATTGGGATTAATGGCGTGCACAACGGGGTAGTGGCGGGCGTGAACTCGATTGAGCACGGGATGTATATCGCGCCTGATGACCTGAGGACGATGGCGCAGAAAGGCATCTACTATGTGCCCACGTTGTTTGTGGGCGAATATGTAGCCCAGGGACGGGCGGCCGCGGGGGCAAAGGTGTGGGAGCAGATGGTGTCCATTCACGGCGATACTTTTAAGCGCGCTTTGAACGCGGGGGTGAAGATTGCTTTCGGCACCGATGCCGGCGGCTTTCCCTGGACCGTGAACCCGGCGCAGGAATTTCCTCTGATGGTGAAGTATGGGATGACGCCGGAGCAGGCCATCCGGGCAGCAACCGTGACCGCCGCAGAACTGCTGGGCATGGAGGACAAGGTGGGCACGATCGAAGCGGGCAAATACGCCGATATTGTGGCGGTTCCGGGCGACCCGCTGCGCGATGTGACCGAACTGGAGAAGGTGAACTTCGTCATGAAAAGCGGCGTGGTGTACAGGAAACCCTGATTTCACCACAGAGGACACAAAGCACACGGAGAAAACCATTCACCACAAAGGATACGAAGGGAAACTTGATGATTGACGAATGGAAGCCCCGCTGTCCCAATGGGAGCGTTTCAATCGTCATTCATCATTCTTCAATTAGAAATTTCACAGACGACCTTGATTTGCCCGGGGGCGGCCATTTCCGCGAACAGGTCCTTGTAATTAGCCAGGCCATGCACGCGGGAGGTGATCAGGCGTGAGAGCCAGCCGGGAAACTCGACCGAGGCCAGCGCCATATCTTCGACGCCCAGCTCAAAGAAGGTACGATTGGCGTTGACCGTGCCTACCATCACCTTGTTACCGAGCACAAATCCCAAGTTGATCTGATCGGAAGGCACGGTAATAGTGCGGTTGCCGCCGGTGACGCTGGCCAGCACCAGCACGCCGTTTTTGCCCAGGACTTGCATGCATTCGAAAGCAATGGGCGAGTAGCCGGTGCACTCCAGAATGATGTCGAAGGGGCCGCGCTGGCGGGCAGCCTGGGCGATGGAGAGTTTGTCGGTGGATTCATAGAACGCTCCGATCTGTCCGATGAGGTCAGAGTTGAGATAGGGCTTGTGGTCCTTGCCCAGCACCGTAACATCAATCCCGCGCAGGACGAGGGCGAGCGTGGCCAGCAGGCCGATGGAGCCGGCGCCCATCACCAGGGCGCGGCGCGGCTGCCACACTTTCAAGCGGCGCTGGATTTCGAAGGCCTGGGCAATCCCTTTCTCGATAATGGAAGTGGGCTCCAGCAGCACGGCCACATCTTTCAGGCCAGGAGGAATGCGCACAATGTATTCGGGCTGGTCCACGTAATGCTCGGTGAGGAAGCCGTGCAGCAGGTTGATGCCGCGCTCGTAGTAGGTATCGTCGGTGGTGAAGTCATATTCGCCAACGCGGTCGTAGATGCTGGAGCCGGGACGGCGCACGGTGGCGACCACGAAATCGCCGGGCCCGAGCTCATGCACATTGGGGCCAACCGCTTCCACCTGGCCAAAACTTTCATGGCCTTCGATCAGGTAGTCGAAACCGGGCGGCGGCGCCCCGTAGAGGCCGTCCTGCAGTTCGTGATCGGTGCCATCCACGCCCACGCGGATGATCTTGACTAGCACACCGCGGCCGTTGGCGATGGATTCGAGCGCGGGCTTGGGTACGTCGCGCAGCTGCGTGCTATGGGGAGTGCGGGGAATGATGGTGATGGCTTGCATGGATAGCTGACTAGCCACTAGCTTCTAGCTCCTAGGTTGAAAACGGCAACGAATGGACGTGCGCTGAATTAGAGTTGACCGGCGACGTGAATAAAACGCAAGGTCCCTCGACTCGCCGGCGCCTGGCAAAGCTCGGCGCCGGCTGGCTTCGGGATGACACCTAGATTCAACTTCAGCGGTGGGCCAGAGCGGGCTCGTGCACGCCGGATTCGCTGTGCTCGAAGCGCTGGTTGATCTCCGCCCAGTTGAGAACGTTCCACCAGGCGGTCAGGTATTCGGCGCGCCGGTTGTTGTACTTCAGGTAGTAGGCGTGCTCCCAGACGTCATTGCCCATGATGGGAAAATTGCCATCGGAAAGCGGATTGTTCTGGTTGGGGGTGGTGACAATCTGCAGCTTGCCCGGGGCGCGCACCAGCCATACCCAGCCGCTGCCGAACACCTTCAGGCCGGCGTCGTTGAACTGTTTCTGGAAATCGCTGAAGCTGCCGAAAGTCTTGTTGATGGCTTCGGCGATCTTGCCGCTGGGCTCCCCGCCGCCCTTGGCCTTCATGATGCGCCAGAACATGGTGTGGTTCACGTGGCCGCCGCCATTGTTGCGAACGGCGGTGTGGATCTCCTCGGGAATGCTGTTTATGTTTCGTAACAGGTCGTCGGCGGGCTTTTTCTGCAGGTCGGGATGCTTTTCCAGAGCGGCGTTCAGGTTCTTGACATAGGCCGCGTGGTGACCGTCATGGTGCAGATGCATGGTCTGCGAGTCAATGTAGGGCTCCAGGGCCGCGTAGTCATAGGGCAAAGGGGGCAGTTCGTGAGCCATATTCTCCTCCAGTTCACATCAGATGTTCCAAGACAATTCTTGATTCTAACAAAAAGTATCGGGGTACGAGGGGAGGCCGGACCAGCCTTCGAGAGCTGATGGCTGAAAGCTACGCAGACAAGGACCGGATACCTCTACTTCTTCTTGCCCAGAAACCTGACGCGGGCAACAAAAGCGCGGCTGTCGAAGTTGCTGAAGGTGAGGAAATTGGGGGAATCAATGTTGTTGTTGACGGCGGTCGGATTGCGGCTGCTGGTCACATTATCGAAGCCGCCGCGCAGGGCGAGATTGTAGTTGTGCAGGGTAAAGCGTTTTTCGATATAGGGACTGAAGGAAAAGAAGCGCGGAAAGCGCATGTTGTTCAGCGGCTGCAGATATTGCTGCTCCTGGTTGACGATGGAAAAAGGGTAGCCGCTGCGCCAGTCAAGGGAGTAGGCGAAATCGAGCTTGTGGATGAGCGGCAGGCTGGGGAGCGGCGCCATGCCCCACATGAGCAGGCGATTGGGCGTGTCCCAGCCATAGGGACCCGGACCTTCCAGACCATAATTGAGGTTGTCGAGGCTATAGCCCAGAACCGCGTTGCTGACGCTGCGGGAATGAGTGTAGGAAACCATGAGGGGATAGGTTTTGCGGAAAGTATGGCGGGCGGTGAACTGCAGGGAACTGGAATGGTCCTGGCGGTCGTTGCTCATCAGGAAGGTTCCGCCGGTCAGGCCGGCCGCCGGAGGCTGCGGCAGATAAACAACGCCATCCGTCCCCCGGCGCTGCATGTATTCCACGGTGAGATAGACATCGCCGGGAAGACGGCGGTCCAGGCTGACGCTCCAGTTAACAAAACGGGGCTCACGCAGTGTGTTCTGATTCAGGAAAAACTGCGTAAGCACAGGCGGGCGCAGCAGAGCGCCGCTGGGACCGTAGTAGTAATCCATGCGCGTGCCCGCCAGCGGAAGACTGACCAGACTGAGGCTGGTGGCGTCATAGAAGATGCCAAAGCCGGCGGAGAGCTTGGTGTTGCCGTCGCTGGTGAGCATGTAGGTGCCGGCAATTCGGGGCGAGACCAGGATCTGGCGAATAATCTCGTCGGCGTCCAAACGCACCCCGGATTCAATGACCAGGCGGTCGGAAGGCGACCACCGATCCTGGGCATAGGCGCTGCCCTGCAGGTTGTTCTTGCGGAAGGCGACGGTCTGGCCGGGGAAGGTGGTCTGGCGCAGCAGGGCCCCGGTTTCGGTAAAGACGCGGATGGGAGCGCGGTCGTCGAACTCGTGGTAAACCACTCGCTCCGCGTCCACACCGAACTTGAGCTCGTGCTTCCCGTGGAAGTTCCGGGGCCGCAGGTAAACGTTGGTGATCCACTGCAGGCGGCGGGAACGCCCCAGAGTAGTGCGATAGTAATTGCCGCTGACCAGACCGGGAGTAATGATGTAGGGCAGGTCCCCCAGAGGCAGGACGTCGAGTTCCTGGTCAAACAGGGATAGACCATTCTCCAGCAAGGTGCCGCCGGAGAAATAGTGCTGATCTTTAAAGCTAGCCAGGTAGCCGGTCTGGTCCTGATTGGTGGTGGCGTTGAGCGGGTTGAACAGGGAAAGCCCGGCGTGGCTGTACTTGAAGCGGTTAAAGAGGAAGCTGCCGGTGAGGATGTTGGAAGGAGTGAGGTTGGTCTGCACCTTGAACAGGTTGCTGAAGCGCCACAGCGGGGCCTGGTCAGCGCCGGCGGGCAGGTCGCGAATCAGGTTGTAGTCGTATTCGAAGTCCTCGGCTTCGTAGAACCAGATTTTTCCCTTCTTAAGCGGGCCGGAAACGGTGAAGCGGGGCGTCCACTTGTCCAGGTTGATGCCGCGAATGAATTTGAAGGAAGGCAGAAAATTGGTGCCCGTAAAGTGCAGGTGGTCGTCGCCAATGCCGGTGCTCAGGTTGAGCACGCCGGCGGAGGAGCGGCCATACTCGGCAGAGTAGCGGCTGCTTTGCACGTCTATGCCGCGCAGGGCATCGGTGGAGACGCGCAGTTGCAGGGTGCCACTTACCGGATCGGTGATGTCGAAGCCGTCCATGGTATCGAGGGTCTCATAGGTATGACCGCCGGCAACGTGGGGCTGGCCGCTGCTATCCTGCACCACGCCAGGGATGTAGGGCAGAATGTTGCGGTAATCGCGGGTGACGGGATAGGGAATGTTGATGATGTCGAGGCCGGAAAGAGTGCGCGTGTCGGCGATTTTCTCCGGATCAATGGTGGGCGCAGATTCCACCACGTTGACTTCCTCCTTGACCTCCTGCAGGTGGTGGAGTTCGACTTCGATGGCGGTGGCGGCATCCTTCACCGGCACGGTTTGGCTGACGGCGTAAAAGCCTTCTTTTTCGGCATGCAGCCGGTAGGCGCCGGGTTTGAGGCTGGGAAACTGGCAGCGGCCGGAGAAGTCAGTCTCCTGCTTTACCACCACCATGCTGCCGGCAAACTGGAGGGAGACGCGGACGGAGCGCTGGGCGACCCCGTTTTCATCGTCCACGGTAACATTCAGCGTGACTGGAGTTTGGGCATAAGAGACGGCGCAGATCAGGGTCAGGAACCACAAAGCAGCTGACAAGCGAAATGGGGACCGCACCATGAACCGCCCGAGCCTTGGAAGGTAGTTGAACGGCATTGTAGCGAAAAAAAGGGTGAATGTTTCAAAGTTTCAGGGTTTTGAGTTTCGGGCAGGCATATGAGGAGGATAGGCGATGAAAGCCATGGCGCTGTGGGTGGTGGGGATTGCAGTGACGTTGGGAGTAGCTGGATGGGCGCAGAAAACGCCTGATCCCCAATTGATGGCGGAGATCAACCGCATTCCGGCTATTGACGATCACACGCACATCCCCAAAGTGGTGGCCGCCGGGGAGAAGGACGATGACTACGACGCCCTGCCCTGCGCGCCCCTGGAGCCTACCGCTGATCCCACCATGGTGCGGCCGGACAATCCCTTGTTTCTGCAGGCATGGAAGGCGCTATATGGATATCCCTATAGCGACAAGAGTCCGGCGCACCTGCGGGAGTTGCGGGCGACTCGAGAACGCATCCAGCGGCAGCAGGGCAATAACTTTCCGGCCTGGGTGCTGGACAAGCTGAATATCCGCTACATGCTGGCCAACCGCATCGCCATGGGGCCGGGGCTGGCGCCGCCACGCTTCCTGTGGGTGCCTTATGACGACGCCCTGCTGGTGCCGCTGAACAACCAGGCGCTGGCCAGCGAAAATCCGGACCGCAAATTTTTCGTGAGCAGGGAAGAGACGTTGCTGAGGCGCTATTTGAAGGAGTCGGGCCTGACCGCAGTTCCGGCCACACTGGATGAATATCTGGCGCAAGTGGTGGCGCCAACCCTGGAGCGCCAGAAGAGAGCAGGCGCCGTGGCCATCAAGTTCGAAGCGGCCTACCTGCGAAGTTTGAATTTCGGCACACCCAACCGGGTTCATGCGGAGCAGGTATATGCGCATTACGCCGCGGGAGAAGTTCCGCCGAATAACGACTACATAGCCCTGCAGGATGTTCTGTTTCGGGAAATTGCTCGGGCGGCGGGGCGCCTGGGATTGCCGGTACAGATTCACACCGGGGCGGGCTGCGGCGGCTATTTCGACATTGCCGGGTCAAACCCGGAGCTGCTGGATTCCGTGCTCGACGACCCCACGCTGCGGCACACCAAATTCGTGCTCTTGCACGGCGGATCTGGACCGTATTCCAAGGTGACCGCATTCCTGCTGGGCAAGCCCAATGTCTATGCCGATATCTCCGAGCAGGACTGGATGCTCTCGCCGCGGGCGCTGAGCGCGGTCATCCGTGACTGGCTGGAGTGGTATCCGGAAAAGGTAATGTTCGGCACCGACCTTTATCCCGGCAATTCGCCGGAGTACGACTGGGATTCCATCGGCTACATGATCGCTACCACAGGCCGGCAGGCGCTGGGACTGGCGCTGACCGGCATGATGCAGGATGGAGAAATCAGCCGCGCCCGCGCGCTGCAGCTGGCGCACATGGTCCTGTTCGACAA
>JBLMXE010000200.1:0-4072 GCA_050257615.1 Chlamydiota bacterium
TCTACAGAACCTTGCAGACCCTGTACAACAATTCTTGCTAAGACAGCAACGAAGGACTCGTGCTGTCACCGATTGGTCGGCCCGGACTCCAAGGATCGCGAAGTTCGCAATCCTTTACTGCGATCCAGGAATGCCCGGTCGCACTTGCGCTGGCGTTCCTGCTCTTGCGTTGGCCAAGAATATCTGATTCCTCGCCACAATGGCAAATCATTAACCCGGCCAGCCGGCAACGGCGATCGGCATCTAGCTCCATGCCAGCGTGCTCACCGAGCACTCTGGCAAAGAAACATGGGCTGCAAGTTCGCCCAGGCGAAGCTCACATGCTCTGGCGGGCCCGGGATTGGAAAGTACCAGGATTTTCTTTCCGTCCGGATTTTCACAAGCTACGTGGCACAGCCCAGCCGCCTCGCTCTGGGAATCGAAGCGGCGAGCTCCGGGGCGTATGAATCGGGAATAATGCGCCAGAGCCCAGAACTGCCCGCTGTAGGAAATCGCCTTGCTTTGCGAGTTGATGGTAAGCAGGCCGCCGCAGCTAAAGGGGCCGATGTTGGGGCGCCCGTTTTCGTCGAGCGCAAAATTCCAGGCGGTGATCGAGCAGCAACCGTTGCGCAGAATACCGGTGAAGGTTTGGCCCCACTGCGCCCAGTCATCGGCATAGTGAGGGTCGGTGTAGTCAGGTCCGCCTTCCGTCCAGCGCATGGCAACTTGGGGGAATTTTTCATGAACCCGATTCATCCACTGCGGCTCGCCCACGTAGCCATGCCAGGCGATGGCGTCAGCATACTTGCGGACGTTGGGCACCTCCAATTCGGCGAGGGCGCGGCCCCACAGATTGTAGTTGTGATCAATGAGCCAGATCTGCGTCTTCAGGCCGGCACGCGCGAAGGCTGGACCGAGGTACTGGCTGACAAAATCAACCTCATACTCCTGCGGCCAGATGCACGCCGGCATGCGCCCGTCCTGGTCGGTGTCCACCTCGTTCTGGATGGTCACGGCCTGCACGGGGACTCCGTTGGCGCTGTAATCCTGCAGGAACTTCACGAAATATTCGGCGTACGACGGCATGTACTTGCGGCGCATGGAGCCGCCTAGCATGGAGCCGTTCGCTTTCATCCATCCCGGCGGGCTCCAGGGTGAAGAGAAAAGAAACAGATCGGGATTTACTGCGCGGGCCTGGCGCAGCATGGGCAGGATGTATTGCTGGTCGTGGGCGATGGAAAAGCGCGTCAGGCCGGGATCGGGCTGGCCGTCATCATAACTGTACAGCCTGGTGGCATAGTCGCTGGAGCCCACGCAGGTGCGGCACACGCTCAACGACATTTCGGATGGATGGAAAAGCTGGTGAAAGAGCTCTTCGCGGGCGGCCGCGGAAAGCTGGTTGAACATGTAACAGGCGGAATCGGTGAAAGCCGCACCAAAGCCGGTGATTTCCTGGAGCTGGTCTTGCGGATTTAGAACAACGGCCGCTTTTGACAAAGCTGCGGATGCGGGTGACCAGGTAAGAGGCGCGGCAGGAGCGCAACGCCGGCTGCCATGAGTCATCCAGACCGAGAGCGGACCGCCGGCCTGCGTGATGGTCCGCCCACTCTTCTGGCCGGGTGGAACTTCCGCCAGCAGCGCGGCGCCTCCAACGGCCAGCAAACCGCTCCCAGATATTTTCAGAAAATCACGCCGGCTCGGGCGGGTGGACATAGAACTCTCCTGTGGCAAAACCGTACTTCTTTCCTGACAGCGACACGAGCCCTTCCTGCGTTCGGGGAAATGCGGGAAAAGTCGCGTCTCAAGCCGCCATGGGCCACGTGGGGCCCGCGGCCGAAGCCGCGGGCCAATGGCCGTAGGTGCTAAAAGTAGAGCTTGACCGCGAGTTGCAGGACTCGCGGGCCTCCCACACCCGTATACTGCGAAATATAGTGGCCGAAGGTGGTGGAATTGGCCGGCGCAATGGACATGGGAGTGCACCCCGAGGACGAGCAACTGGGCAGCGTCAGGTTGGCGGCATAGTCCTTCTGGTCCAGGTTGGGATGGTTGAAGATATTGAACGCTTCTCCGCGCAGTTGCAGATACCGGCGCTCATCCTTTCCCAGGGGAATGTTCTTGTAGATTGACATATCCCAGTTCTGCATCCCGCCGTCCCGCAAAACGCCGCGCGAGCCGGTGAAAGGGATTCCCAGCTTGGGCAAGAGTAGATTTCCATTCTTGTCCAGGCCGGTCCATGCGGGCGGCAAAGCTCCCCACTGATCGGAACCGGTCAAAACGTTAGCCGGCACCCAGATAGCCATGTCGTTTCCGTTCACGCTGTAATCGGGTACCGGGGCCCCGGTCATGAATTGGGTTATCCCAGCCAGTTGAAAGTTATCGGTAAGGTAGGACAGCCACTTGGGTCCGCCAAAATGCTTGCTGAGGCTGGGCAGACTGTAAACGTAGTTGATGGCCAGCACATGCGTGCGGTCCCAGCTCGCGGTTCGATAGTCGAGGGCACGCGTGAACTGCGTGTACTGGAAGTCCTGGTCGCTATTGGCCGTGGTTAGGGTGTGCGACCACGTGTAGGCCGCGCCATAGGTCAGGCTGTGGCTGTAGCGCCGCTGCACCGAGACCTGCAGCGAGTTGTAGTTGGAAGTGCCGTCGAACTGGTAGTACTGAATTTGCCCATATCCCTTGTAAGGAACCAGGTAATTGGTGGGATAGGCGTACTGGCCGGTGAAGTCCAGCCCCGCCGCAGCGTACTCCGGGGGAAGGTTGGGCTCTACCGCCGGCACCACGCCACCGGGGAAATTGGCCGGATTCTGTGCCGCCCTGGTAAAGCTCGTGCCGAAGGGGATGGCATTGAGATCGCGAGCTGTTACCAGATGACGTCCCTGCGTCCCCACATAGGCCACATCCAGCGTGGTGCCTGCTCCCAGGTCGCGCTGGATTCCCAGGCTGTAGCTGTAGACCACCGGCACCTTTCCGGCCTGATCCGCGCCATAGATGCCGCCCAGAACCCCGGGGGCAGCTTGCGGCAGACTGGCAATGTCGAGCATGTTCCCGTCGTACACGGTCGGGGTAACCACGTTGATGGGGTTTTGAAACACGGTGTTGAACACCAGGTTCCCCTGCTCGCGGTCATGCGACGTGCCAAAGCCGCCGCGCAGCACGGTGGCGTGATCGTGCGTCAGGTCGTAAGCAAATCCCAAGCGGGGCTCGGGCATGATGCCGCGACTGTTCCACCCGCCTTGGGGGAGCGTGCCGTTCTTGCTGTATCCAATGCCGTCCAGCGGATTACCGCTGCCGGGAATGATGTTGCCATCGGCATCAATCTTCACCGCGTTGGCGGGGTTGTATAAGGAGGGTTCGAACAGCGCGATCTGATTCTGCGCGTCATATTGCGGAGGAATCCAGGCAAAACGCATCCCATAATCGAGGGTCAATCGTGGAGTGACCTTCCACGTGTCCTGGCCGTAGAACTCGAGTTGGTTGTACCGGAAATAACCGACCGGACGCGAACTGCTCTGGTCGAACGACCGAAAGTATCCCAGCAGCGCACTGGCGTAGGCCATGCCGGAATTGTTGTCGGTGCAGCCCACGGGGTCGCTGGAAGTTGCGCAATTGTCAATCGTGTACTGGCCGTTGGAATTGCCCCAGGCGATCTGGTCCTTGCGGGAGCGCTGATAAAAAAGACCAAACTTCAGGGTGTGGGTGCTCTTGACCCAGGTAACGTTGTCATTGAAATCAATCGTGGTATTGGCCTGATACCAGGGGTTCGCACCGAAATAAGACCACGGATAGGGGAGGTTGTTGCCGTTGAAACCCATATCCGGAATGGACGTAGAGGGCGGGACCGGGTAAAGCATGGGCAGGCTGATACCATTCGCCCCCACGGAAAGATTGCCGTTGGCTCCACTCCAGCTGCTGCGGGTCACACTGGGACCAAAAGAGACCTCGTTCAGCAGGTTAGGACGAAGCGTAGTTGTCAGGTCCAGAGCCAGATTCCAGCTGGGGGCGTTGTTGACGCAACCACCCGGAAGCTGCAACATCCCCATACAGTTCAGATTCCACTGTTGCATGGGCGAGGTAGCTTGCTCCGCGTTATTGT
>JBLMXE010000201.1:0-6183 GCA_050257615.1 Chlamydiota bacterium
ACCAGCTGTTTCTGGAGCCCGAAGGCCTGCACACGCACGAAATCTACGTCAACGGGATGAGCACTTCCCTGCCCATTGACGTGCAGATGGCCATCATCAAGTCGGTGCCCGGGCTGGAGACAGCGGAGATGCTGCGCCCCGGCTACGCCATCGAGTACGACTCCATTGATCCCACCGAACTGGAGCGCAGGCTGGAGACCAAGAAGATCGGACGCCTGTTCCTGGCGGGGCAGATTAACGGCACCAGCGGTTACGAGGAGGCGGCGTGCCAGGGCATCATGGCGGGCATCAACGCGGCGCTGCAGGTGAAGGGCGAGCCGGCGCTGACCCTGGACCGCACCGAGGGCTACACCGCCATCCTGATTGACGATTTAATCAGCAAGGGCACCAACGAGCCCTATCGCATGTTCACCTCGCGGGCGGAGTTCCGGCTGCACCTGAGGATTGACAACGCCGACCGGCGGCTGACGCCGCACGGCCGCCGGGTGGGCCTGATTTCCGACGCGGCGTGGGCCGACTACGTTGCGAAACAGGAACGCATGGCAGCGCTCAAACGGCTGCTGGAAACCGCGCGCGTAAACGGCCTGCCGGCGGCGCTGGCTGAAAAGGTGGGTAACGTAAATGGCGCGACCTATGCCCAGCTGCTCAAGCGCCCGGAAGTGGACATTGCGGAGCTGGCGCCGGCGTTGCGCGAACTGATGCCGGCGTTCTTTGATACTTGTGTGGCCACAGCCGCCCCCGGCTGTGGGACCGAACACAGCCCGGCTCTGCCCTCCTCGGTGCGCAATGAATTGAAGTCTGTGGAAACCGAAATCAAGTACGCCGGCTACCTGGAGCAGCAGCAACGCTCCATCGAACGCCTGAAGAAGGCGGAACAGCGAACGATCCCAGAGTGGTTCGATTACAAGAACGTAAGCGGGCTCTCGCGCGAGATGCAGGAAAAGCTGCAGCGGGTGCGTCCACGCACCCTGGGCCAGGCCAGCCGCATTCCTGGAGTAACGCCGGCGGCGGTGTCGCTGGTCAACGTTTATATCGAGATTCAGGCGCGGCGGGGGCCGGGGCCGTCGCCAGCCTGAGCTAAGGCTTCTTTTTCTCCGCTTTCGGTTTCGAATCCTTCTTCTCTTCTTTGGACTCTGCCTTGGTTTCGGACTTGGAACCGCCGTCGGCGCTCGAAGCGGCCGACGACTTGCGGGCATAATCGGTGACGTACCAGCCAGAGCCCTTGAACTGCACCGCCGGGGCGTGCAGCAGTTGTTCCACTTTGCCGCCGCACTCGGGGCAGCGAGTCACCGGCTTATCGGAAAATTTCTGAATGCGTTCGAAGCGATGCCCGCACTTCTTACATTCGTACTCGTAGAGTGGCACCCCAACTCCTGAAAAACGAGAGATTCTGCTTGTGATTCTAGGGTTGGGACGACGGAACGTCAATTCGGACGCGGGGTTCCGCCGCCACACGCCGTGGCCGGTGTAGACTCGGGCCATGGCGGGGAGCGAGAACCCGGCGAGCAGCGGGACGCTGTTTCTGGTGGGCACGCCCATCGGCAACCTGGAGGACATCACCCTGCGCGCCCTGCGCACGCTGAAAGAAGCGGACCTGATCGCCTGCGAAGACACCCGGCAAACGCAAAGGCTGCTGACCCACTACAACATTGGCGCACCCACCATCAGCTATCACGAACACAATGAGATGACGCGCTCGGCGGAACTGGTGAAGAAACTGGAGGAAGGTGCGCAGGTGGCATTGGTGACCGACGCGGGCATGCCGGCCATTTCTGATCCCGGCTACCGGCTGATTGCGCTGGCCATTCGCCACCACATCCCGGTGGTTCCCATTCCCGGCCCGGCGGCGTTTCTGGCGGCGCTGGTGGCCAGCGGGCTGCCCACTGACTCGTTCCGCTTCAGCGGCTTCCTGCCCGCCAAGCAGGGACAGCGGCGGGAACTGCTGGAGAGCATCAAGGAGTCGCCGCGCACGCAGGTGTTCTACGAAGCGCCGCACCGAATTCGCGAGGCCCTGGAAGACGTGGTGGCCGTGCTTGGCCCCGACCGCCCCGTGGTGCTTGCCCGGGAGGTCACCAAGCTGCACGAAGAGTTTCTGCGCGGGCGTGCGGAGGAAGTTCTGGAATGGGTCAAGTCGCGGGAACTGAAGGGCGAAATGACGCTGCTGGTCGGCAAAGCCGAGGCTGGGGCGCGGCCGGCAGCGGGCGCGCCCGCAGTGCGCGCACTTTTTGATCAGATCGTGGCCCAGGAGAAGCTCGACGAAAAGGCGGCGTTGAAGAAAGTCGCTAAAGAGCTGGGGCTCTCCCGCAGTCAAGCGTACCGCGAGTTGCAGCGCAGCAAGTAACTTCCTTTCGCCGCGGATACACGCGGAGGAACGCGGATCAAAACAAGAGGCAGAATCAGGCAGCCCCGCCAGAAACTTCGCCAAGCGCCTGAGAGCGTCGTCCGGGTAGCGGCTACTGAGTTGTCAGCGGAGCGTCAATAGTGCCCACGTAGCCAGTGCGATTGTCGCGCACGGCCAGGCGCAGGTCGTTAGCATCTTTCTGCGGCGGCAGGTCCATATGCAGCAGCAGGCCGCGCTGCATCACCTGCTGGTAATCGGCGGCGCCAAGTGTCTGGTTGGCGCGCATGCTGGCGTTCTTGAGCATCTTGCCGGTAGAAGAGAAAAGCGCGGCGTAAAAGCTGACATCAATTTTCTTGCCGTCCTTGGCGTCTTCTGCCGAAAACGTGTTGGCGTCCACCAGAAAATCCACACCCAGCTTGCCCTTGTTCTCCGCCGGCGGTTTGACCCGGGCGCTGAAGGCGACCAGGGTAGCGGGAACCGCTTGCACCAGGGCGGCTGCCAACATCTGGTCCGAGTTCTTGTTTTTGAATTGCGCTGGATCAATGGCGAAGTAACCAGTGCGGTAACGCACATTGACCTTGTCACGATCAACCTTGATCGAAATGGTGCGATACTTTCCGTTCCATTTGTGGTCGGCAGGGTAATAACCCAGGGTGTAGGAAGCGCCTGTGCTCTGCAGGACCGCCGCCACCGAGTCCTTGATTTCGTTCTGATTGATGAAAGCCGTGCCTCCTGTTTCCTGGGCCACTTCGCGCATGGTGCCCTGGGTATCGCTTACACGCTCGGTCCTGACCTGGGCCATATCACTGGGATTGAGTGGCTGGTAGGAGGCCATGTCGTCCATATTGGCTTCCATGCCGCTGACCAGACCGCGAACATCCACCGGGTAAATGGCCACTTGCGCACTGGCCAGGCGGGCTGACGTCTGGCGAATTTCGTCGCTGTAAGATTCTCGTTCCGCCGTAGCTACGTTACCGGCAGCCCGGGCTCCCAGGCGCTCCTGGTCCATGCCGGGAAGGACGTTGGCTAGTTCAGCATCGCTCACGTTTCGGTTCTGAGGATTGAGGGTGAAGGGGAAAGACCCGGTCAGCCACACCACGCTTTTAGGACCCGGGAGGCCGGCCAGGGCCCGGGCCAAAGTGTCCATGGCACTGAGGGTGATCTCCACCCTGCGGTCGTGCACATAAGAGCTCTGGGCGCTTTGAAATTGCTGCAGGCCGTTTGCGGCCATGATGGCCGAATTTGTAGGGGTAAGCGGGGAGCTGTAGGCAACCGCTCCCTCGGCTTTACCAGATAAAACAGCCGCGGGCGGCATGGTGTTGGGCAGATCGGGATTGGCAGCCTTGGCCAGCTTCTGCTCTGACGGACTGTAACGCTCCAGCGCCGCCTGCAGAACGTGCGGATCGCTGGTAAAGTCCTGCAACTCCCGCAACGAATCAGTGAGCGTAAAGATGGCCATGCGCTGATTGGGTTGGAACTGATCTTTCAGGTACTTCAGCATCTGTGAGCGGGCGTAGGCCTGGTCCTTAAAGGAAGTATTCACCGCGTCCAGCAACACCACGCTGACAGCTTGCGGCGGTGTGCGGTACTCCGGACGATTGGAGTAAATGCCTGGGGGAAGGGATGGGGCAGTGGGAGCACTCCGCTCCCCTGGCGCAGAAAACACAGCCATTTTCTGTACCTTGCCGTTTTCTTCGATCTTGAAATCTTGCGCCTTAAGATCGGTAATCGGTTTGCCCTGCTTGTCGGTCACCACCGCATCCACCAGCACCAGGTGGGTAGTAACGCGGATCGTGGGGGGCGGGACCTGCGCCTCGGCCCCTTGCTGTGCCAGCACCGCGTTCTGGCCGGCGAGCAGGGCGAACAAGCCAAGCAAAGCAGAGAGTTTCCGGGCAATGTCACTGCGCATAAAGCCCCTTCGGAGACTGATAATTAAGCATTTAGCTCCATGGTGGCGGCTATTGTGAATACAGGAGACTGGAGCTGCGCAGAAATTGGCGGGAGCAGGGACTGTTCAGTCCCCGGCCAGTCAACCGCATCCGCCGCCAACGATATTGCCGCCTTGCTGCCAAGAGCGGTGGGATTGTAGCTCAATTTTCTTCAGCCCCGAGCACTTTTTGCAATTCCGAACGCGGTTTTGCGGCAGATGGTTACCAAAACGGGCGGGCGTGCTACATCTCCGGTAACTGTTAACGGACCGTCATCATGGCATCTAAACCTTGTGAATTGAATGTGTTAAAGTACGGCGCCCGGGATCGCGAACTTTACAAAAGGCAAATGCTCCCCATTGCTCGCGGTCTGTAGAACGGCTAAGCTTGGGTAGGATTTCCTCCCGCCGTTCGCGACTGGAGGCGCCACCCAGAGACGCATGGAGAGGATACTGGCCGGCATCGTCATCGTCCCGGGCGTGGTCGCCCTGCTGCTGTTCCTTGTCTTCACCTACCTCTACCAGCAGAGCCGGCAAGCCTACTTCCGCGCCTGGCAAATCGGATGGGGAGCTTACTGCGCTTATTACGCGCTGGTGGCGCTGGATTTCTATGCCACCCGGCCCTCCCCGCTGGTGTATATCTTCTCCGACCTGCTGCTGGTGGGGATGGCGATGGCCATCTTCATCTCGACCCGCCTGATTGAAGACAAGTTTCGCCCCCAGCGGTCTGATTACGCCGTGGCTGGCGGCCTGGTGGCGCTGGCCACTTGGGGCCTTGTGTCCCGTTATCATGACGGTACTTTTCGTCTGGATGTGGCATCCCATCCTCACCTGCGCCTGGAGGTGGGCATTGCCGCAGTGCTCATCTTCTGCGCCCTGCGCTTCTATCGTTTCGCCCGCTTGCGCGATTCGCTGGGCTATCGCCTGCTCTCCCTGGCCTTGATCCTGTGGTCGGTGCTTCTTTCCTTCCGACAGTTCCACTATCGCTTTGAAGAACTGTTCGGCCGTTTCGGACATTTCCTGGGCCCGGTGCCGCAGATGCTGCTGGGCATAGGCATGTTGATGGTGCTGTTCGAAAACGAGCGCCGGGCGGTACAGGAAAACGCGCTTGCCTTCTCCACGCTGGAAGTGGACACCAGCACCTTGCTCTCACCCGAAGAACTGCGCCCAGGCATGGAAAAGATCCTGAAGCGGCTGGCGCAACTGGTCCCCGCTTCGCGCGCCTGCCTGTTGGTGAGCGAGCGCTGGCGCGCCGTGCTGCCTTCTGCTCAATTCGGAGTTGGAAACGAGTGCCTGCATCTGCTGGAAGAGCTGCGCCTGCATGACTACCTGAGCGAAATCGCCTACCGCGGCGGCGGCATGGTTACTCTGCGCCCACTCTCCCAGGGCACGGAGCCGGTGGCGCCACTAGCGGGCGGACAACTGGCACGCCTGCAGGAAGCGATGCTCAAAGAGGGCGCCCGCAACCTGACCGCTCTGAATCTGCAAACGCGGGAAAACAGCTTCGGAGTGATCGTATTTCCACATGCGAGCAAACGGCTGTGCAGTTCCTCACAGGTCCGGCTGCTGTTGGGTGTGGCCCTGCAGATCGGCATGACCCTGGAGAATTACGTAGTCATGCACGAAGCGCACCGGCGCAGCAAGGAATACGAGCTGCTGACCGAGATCGGCAAGGCCATCAGCTCGCGCCTGGACAAGGACGAGATCCTGCGCACGGTGCACAAGGAGTTGAGCCAGCTATTCGATACCAGCCATTTCTACATTGCTTTTCAGGAAGGCGAAGAAATCCGCTTTGAACTGGAATTCAGCGACGGCCAGCTGCAACGCAAGCGCTCGCGCAAAATGGCCAACGGCATTACCGAGTACATCATCCGCACCGGGGAGCCGCTGCTGGTGCGTTCCGAAATGGATAAGA
>JBLMXE010000202.1:0-4536 GCA_050257615.1 Chlamydiota bacterium
CAAAACGGCCAGTTTGACCAGGCCCAGGTGCAGGCCATCGCCAATCAGCAAGGACAGACGCTGGCCAATCTGATCGTGGCCCGGCAGGAGTTGCAGTCCAAGATTTACGCCCTGCTTACCCCTGATCAACAGGCCAAATTCAACCAGATGCAACAGCGTCGCCTCGAGCACATGCAGAAGTGGCTAGGAAGCGACTCAAACGGCCAGCCGCAAGGGCAGTAACAACCTGATCAGCCGGTTGGATGAGTTCCGGCCGGCTGGTCTTTACAAAACTTTACCCCGCCGTGACGGACTCTTTACGCCAGGCGGGAGGGCCCAGGGATCAAATGGTTAGGAGAAAGAAGGAAGATTTCTATGAAGCTGGTACGCAACAAGTGGCTTCTCTCGCTGACCGCGATCGGGCTGATCGTTCTGCTGGCGGCCTTCACCTTCGGGCGCAAGGACGAGCCCCAGTACTTTACCGCCAAGGCGCAGACCGGCACCATCAATGACGTAGTGCAGGCCACCGGCACCATCAACGCGGTGACCACTGTGCAGGTCGGCTCGCAGGTTTCCGGCACGATTTCCGGGCTCAACGCCGACTTCAACTCGCGCGTGCGCAAAGGGCAGGTAATTGCCCAACTCGATCCCGCGCTGTTCCAGGGAGCGCTGCTGCAGGCTGAAGCGGACCTGCAGAACGCGCGCGCCACGCTGGCGTCGGCGCAGGCTGACCTGGCCAAGGCTAAAGCGGCCGCGGCCCAGACCTCGGCCGACTATGTGCGCAATCAGGAGTTGGCGAAAGAGGGCATTGTGAGTGCCCAGCAGTTCGACTTGGCCAAGGCGAGCGCCGACAGTAACGACGCAGCCGTAGTCGCCGCCCAAGCGGCAGTCAAGCAGGCCGCGGCGCAGGTGAGCCTGAAGGCTGCTGCCGTGCAGGTGGCCAAGACTAACCTGAATTACGCCACCATTCATTCCCCCGTGGACGGCATCGTGGTGGCCCGCAATGTGGACGTGGGCCAGACGGTCGCCGCCTCCTTGCAGGCGCCCACCCTGTTCAACATTGCCCAGGACCTCACCAAGATGCAGGTGGACACGCAGACCGACGAGTCCGATGTGGGCAACATCAAGATCGGGCAGGACGCCACATTCACCGTGGACGCCTTCCCCAACCAGACGTTCCAGGGCAAGGTGGTGCAGATCCGCCTGAATCCCACGATTGTGCAGAACGTGGTCACCTACGACACGGTGATCGCCTTCGACAACCCGCAGATGAAGCTTTTCCCGGGCATGACCGCTTACGTGAATCTTCCGGTGGCCAGCGCCCAGAATGTGCTGGCAGTGCCCAACACCGCACTGCGCTTCAAGCCGGATATGAAACCGGAACAGCTGCGTGCGGTTTATGAGAAGTACGGAATCAGCGAATTGACCGGAGCGGCGCCGAGCGGGTCGCCGACTTCGGCCAAGGCTGGCACCATTCCCCGTCATGATCTGGGCGTGGTCTGGAAATTGGCAGCCGACAAATCGTTGCAGCCGGTCCTGATTCGCACCGGCATAACCGACCATACCGATACCGAGGTGGCGCAGTTGCTGAAGGGCAGCCTGCAGCCAGGCGACCAACTGGTGACGGGCTCACTCAATGTCAGCCAGAAGTCCGGCCTCACGCCGGGAATGACGAGGATGCGCTAAATGGCCACCATCACCCAACTCGAAACGATGCCTGGGCTGGCAGAAGCACAGGCTGCAGCGCTGGACCAGCCCGTAATCCGGGTCGAGGAGGTGCACAAGTACTACGACCTGGGCGAAAACAAGGTGCACGCCCTGCGCGGTGTGAGCGTGGAGATTGCCCGGAGCGAGTTCGTGGCCATCATGGGCGCCAGCGGCAGCGGCAAATCCACCTTCATGAACCTGCTCGGCTGCCTCGATAAGCCCTCCAGCGGGCGTTATCTGCTGGAAGGCACCGATGTATCGCAGCTCGACAAGAAAGCCCTGGCCGCCATTCGCAATCGCAAGCTGGGCTTCGTTTTTCAGGGATTCAACCTGCTGGCGCGCACCACCGCCCTGGAAAATGTGGAGCTGCCTACCCTTTACGCGCGCCTGCCGAAAGAGGAACGCTTGCAGCGCGCCAAAGAGGCGCTGGAACTGGTAGGGCTGGGCGAACGCATGGAGCATTTTCCTTCGCAGCTTTCCGGCGGGCAGCAGCAGCGCGTGGCCATCGCCCGAGCGCTGGTGAACCGGCCATCCATCCTGCTGGCGGACGAGCCTACGGGCAACCTGGACAGCCGCACCTCGGTGGAGATCATGCAGATTTTTCAGGCGCTGAACGAGAGCGGCCTGACCATTGTGCTGGTCACGCACGAGCCTGACATCGCTCGCTTTGCCAGGCGCAGCATCGTGTTCCGCGATGGCAAAATCCGCCGCGATGAGCCGGTCGCGCACCGTCCCAATGCGGCAGAGATTCTCAAGAGCCTGCCCACGGTGGAGGACTGAGAGGACGCTATGGACCTGCTATCCATTCTGCGAATCGCGATGCGGGCGCTGTCGCGCAACAAGATGCGCTCCGCGCTCACCATGCTGGGCATCATCATTGGCGTGGGCGCGGTCATCGCCATGGTGGGCGTGGGCCAGGGCGCCAGCAGGCAGGTGCAGGACCAGATATCCGCCATGGGCTCCAACATGCTGTTCGTCTCCAGCGGCACCGTGAACCGCGGCGGCCTGCGCCTGGGCTGGGGGCAGACCAAGACCCTGGTCTACGACGACATGAAGGCCATCGTGCAGCAGGCTCCGGCGGTGAAGGAAGCCGCTCCCGGCAGCATGACCACCGCTCAGGTGGTGTTCGGGGCCGACAACTGGTTTACCAATATTCAGGGCACCGAGCCGCAGTATTTTGATGTCCGCTCCTGGCCGATGGCCGAAGGCGTTTCCTTTACGGAAGGCGATGTGACCTCCGCCGCCGATGTGGCCGTGATCGGCAACACCGTCCGCCAGAACCTGTTTGGCGCCGAGGATCCGGTGGGTCAGACCATCCGCGTCTCCAACCTGCCCTTCAAGGTGGTGGGCGTGCTCAGCGCCAAGGGGCAGTCGGCGGCCATGGGGCAGGACCAGGACGACGTGATCTTTGTGCCCATCACCACGCTGCAGAAGAAGCTCACGGGCGAGCCTTGGCTGCGCTACATCGTGGTCTCCGCGGTTTCCAAAGACGCCACCTACGCGGCGCAGGAGGAAATCACCGCACTTTTGCGTGATCGGCACCGCATTCGTCCCGGCCAGGATGACGATTTCATGGTGCGCAACCTGGCCGACGTGGCCCAGCTCGCCGACCAGTCTTCCCGCGTCATGACCATGCTGCTGGCCTCCATAGCCGGCGTTTCGCTGATCGTAGGCGGCATTGGCATTATGAACATCATGCTGGTCTCGGTGACCGAGCGCACCCGCGAGATCGGTGTGCGCATGGCCATTGGCGCCACGGAGGAAGATGTGCAGCGCCAGTTCCTGATTGAAGCCGTGGTGCTCAGCCTGATGGGCGGCGCGGCCGGCATTTTCTTCGGTGTTGGCTCTTCGCTGATTATCAGCAAGGCGCTCGGCTGGGCGGTGCTGGTTTCGCCCCTGGCCATCGTGGCCGCGGTTATCTTCTCTGCCGGCGTGGGCGTGTTCTTCGGCTTCTATCCCGCGCGCAAGGCGGCCCGCCTCGATCCCATCGAGGCCCTGCGCTTCGAATAATTTCTGGGAATGTCATCCTGAGCGCAGCCTGCCGATTCGCTTACGAATCGGCAGGCGGAGTCGAAGGACCTTGCGCGTCCGTACATTACCTATAAACATCGCAACACGATAGGAGTCTCGTGTGTCAGCCCTTGCAACTTCGGAACAGAGTGTCTAATCTTATTGAACGGATAAATTGGCTATGAGAAAGACACTTCTGCTCTTTGCGACTGTTGCGCTGTTCGCCCTCTGCACCTGGGCCCAGCAGCAGAACACTCCGCCTGCGAACGCACCCCAGACCGCAGTTCGCGGCTGCCTTACCGGAGCACTCCACCAATATCGGCTGGTGGACGACAATCACCTGGTTTACAGGGTGGTTGGCAGCGATAAGCAACTGGACGCGTTTGCCGGCCAGCAGGTAGAGATTACGGGCAAGCTAGAAGAGCGTATCCCCCCCAAAGAGAAGCAGACGGCCAGCAGCTTCAGCCGGCCGGAACACCGCCTGACGGTGGCCAACATCACCAAAATTTCCGATACCTGCACCGGCGCATCGGAATAGCTGCTGGCTGGCTAATGCTCGTGCTGCTTTAGTATTCGACTAGCTGAGGTGCCGAGCGAGGCCGGGGGCCGAGTCTGCAGCCCGAAGGGCGAAACAGTTCTTAGCCCAGGCCGTAAGGCCTGGGTAAGATGCGGAATAGTTCCGCGGCGCGACCGAGCCTCGCGAGGGAGTGCCGAGTCAAAAGCCAGGCACCGGGAACCCACTGCACACGCACGAGCCCGTTACCGTTGCTTCCTTCCGGACCTGGCGGGGTTGGCGGGATTGCGTCGCGTAGGACCGATGCCTGACGTGCTCTATTTTAG
>JBLMXE010000203.1:0-7883 GCA_050257615.1 Chlamydiota bacterium
AGGGGTTGCGCCTGGTTGCCGTAGGCCTCGCCATTGGCCTGGCCGCCAGCCTGACGCTGACTCACCTGATGTCCAGCCAGATTTGGGGCGTTTCCGCCACCGATCCCCTCACCTTCAGCGGTGTAGTGGCCGTGGTGATGGGGGTGGGAGTGGTGGCCTGCCTCGTTCCCGCCCGCCGCGCCACCGAAGTGGATCCCCTGGTGGCGCTGCGCTACGAATAAGCATGGAGACGCAGTGGAGTGCGCGCCTCCATGCGCCTGTTCTACTCTTGGGCGGGCAGAGACTTCAAATATTCCACCAGGTCCGACTTCTCCTGCGCGCTCAGCCCTAGCCCGAAGCAGCTGTCGTAGTGATTGACCACATCCAGCAGCGTGGCAAATCGCCCGTCGTGATAGAAGCCGCCCTTAGTGTGCGTCCACAAGCCGTTCAGGGGCGAAGTCCGGTAGCGATGGTCGGGTGCGCGATCGGCTTGGAAATTGTCAATGCAGATTTCCTGGCCGGTATGCAAGTCCCATCCCGGCTCCGTCCACAGCGGTTCGGTATGGCAGGTGGTGCATTGGGCTTTGCCGCTGAACAGTTCGTCGCCGCGCTTGGCGGCCTCCTCATCGAAGCTGCCCTTGGGCGGCGGGGGCGCGGGGAGGGAGAGTTGGTAGAAGTGCAGCGCCGGCAGTTTGCTCGTGATCAAGTCAGGCTGGTTGTTTACGTGCCCGAAGTGATTCCTGGCAGCGACCGGGAATTGCGCTGCATCATCCAGGCGCGGGTCGAAGAACGTTCCCTTACCGTGCATTTCCAGATTGGCGACAAACGCATTCCAGTAGGTCACACTGCCCCAGCCTGTCCAGGTGTGCAAGTTGACGCCCGCGAGACCAAACGCAGGCGGAATCAGGGCGGCCGCCGATTTGCCGTCCGGGCGGAACCCTTTGCCGTCCATGAATAGTTCAGCGTCGAACTTTCCCGGGCCCCAGCTGGCGAGCACGGTTTTGACAGTTTGTACATCCACCTGCAGCACATCAGCCACGGGCTGCAAATTGGGCGCAAGAGAAACGATGGCGCCCACATTCAAATCACGGTTGGCCCAGCCGTCCAGGCGGTGGCCAAGGTTGCCCGGCGGAATGCCGGGGGCGCTGAACGACCGGTCCACCGTCGAGTGGCACAGCGCGCACTGGATGCCCATCGAACGCAGCGTGCCATTGGAATTAAAATAGCCGGTCACTCCTACAACCGCGTTCTGTTTCAGTAACACCAGGGTGGTGGCCGGGCTGGTCAGGTTGACTTGCCCATGCCGCAGAGCGGCGATGAGCGCCGGGGGCAGCGCATCTACGTCAACCTTGAGCCCAACCGCCAGCGCGGTCGCCGGGCTCACGCCCGGGCCTACGCCCCCGAACTGGCTGCCTTCCAGCGCTTTGTGCAACTGCAGGGTTCCGCCCCAGAAATCCTGGTCGCCGAAGGTGTCGTAACGAAACGTGTGCCGTCCCTGGTCCAGCATTGTGGCCGCGTTCTTCACCGTGGCGGCGTTAAATCGCGTGCTTACGGCCCCCGCTCCCACTGCAGCTCGCGTGTGCAGGCCATAGGCGGTGATGATCGCGCCAACCATTGTGAGCAGTGTTGCTGTCCTGAGGCCTCTCATTGCGTTTCTCCTTTCCGCGTTGCTCGTCCGCGGCTGAGGAGAAGAGTGAAGAGAACAAGGATGAGTTACGGGATGGAGTAGAGGTACTCTGGAATTTCTTTCAGGAGAAAAGCTCTGCCACCGTTGTAACCAGTTGCGATTTGCGAACTCTACTTTTGGCGGGGAAGTGTTTGCCGCCGTCGCGCGTACTATGAGTAGTAGTCTCACGCGACTTGCAATAGGCGCAAATTAACGACGTGGTGGGGGGAGTCAGCGGAAGTTGCTCAGCAGCACCACGTCGCTACTCTGGTCGCCGCGCGCCAGCAGCAGGTTTTTGCCGTCGCGGGTCCAGGCGAAGTCGAAGATAAGGCCAGAGGAGAATTTTGTGACCTGCTTGGCGGCGCTTCCGTCCAACGGCTGCTCCCAGACGTTGGTCACGCCATTTTTGGTCAGCAGGTACTGCAGGCCCTTGCCGCTGGGCGCCCACGTCAATCCGGTCTGTCCGCCGGGCAGATCAAGAACTCTGACGGGCTTGCCGCTGCCTGCGGGTACGATGGCGGCTTTGCGCAGCGGCTTGGGCTTAAGTTCCTGAAACCAGTAGGCCAGAAACTTGCCGTCGGATGAAAAGCAAAGCCAGCTGACCCCCCCTGCCGCTGACAGGGGCGTCATCTCCGGTTTGCCGCCCTCAACCGGTACTCGCCAAACCCTGCCGTCCAAGCTTTCGTAGTAGACAAACCTGCCCTCGGGGGAACAGGTAAAATCCGGCTGAGCCCCCTCGGCCAACTTGGTCAGGTTCGAACCATCGGCATCGGTGCGCCACAGATCCGTGCTCCCAGATCGCAGTGACTGGAAAACAACATACCTGTCGCCACACGCCTGTGCGGACTCGAGCGCTTGTGCGTTGGAGATGAGCGGCGCCTGCTGCGTGCCATCCTGGTTCATCACAAAAAGGTCCAGGGTGTCGCTCCTCGCAAGGATCTTGCTCCCTGGCCCGGGACGGACGCCGACAAGCGCTGCTCCTTCGCTCGTGATTTCCCGGGCGGTGGTGCTGTTGCCGCTCGGCGCCACCCAGATATGCGAGTGGCGGCTGGTGGCCAAAGCTGCCAGGGTGCTGCCATTTTGCGTCAGGTCAACGTGCACGCCATAAGAAGTCAGGTCATTCGTAAACCGGGTCTTGTCGCCGGCCGGATACGAGACGGTCCACAACTGCCATGTTCCCTGCGAATTGGCCATGGGCAGCAGCAGGCCGCTGCCGTCGGGCAGCCACACGGCGCGCGCGAGAGGATAGGGTTGCGAGTACAGTTCGCGAGCTTGTCCGTCCGCCACCGAGATAATCTCCAGCACCCCGCGGATGCGGGGATTGATCTCGACCGCAGGGTAAGCCAGCAACTTTCCGTCGGGAGACCAGGTGGGTCCTGGGGTGAAGTTCACAATTGCCCTGAACTTTGTCAGGACACGATCGGCCGTGCCATCCGCATTGGCCACGTGGATCTCTGCTTCTGTGGTGGCGGGAAGTCCGCGCGCATAAGCGATCTGCCGCCCATCTGGCGAGAAGCCCACCGGACCGTCCAAGTCGCGCACCAGTTGCCGGGGCGCGCCGCCCAGCGTTGGCATCGAGTAGAGGTAGCGATAGTTGGGGTCGTGGGGATCGGAGCGGGTAAAATAAATGTAGTTTCCGTCGGGCGAGAAGGATAACCCGACGAAGTCCACCTCCGCTGGCGGCAGCACCTGCACGTCGCTGCGCGTAGCCACCTGGCGCACCCAAAGGCTTTGCTGCTCGCCGTCGCGCATGACGTAAACCACGTAGCGGCCATCGGGAGAGATGGCGACGTCGGCGGCCTTGCCGCTCTCGGTCAGGCGGGTGATCTGCATGTTCTGCAGGTTGAGGCCGCGTGGGCGCGCAGTCCACTTGTAGATGCCAAAGCCGGCTGCCGCCAATAGAAGCAAACCAGCTAGAGCCAGTGCCAGTCGCGATCTGCGCTTGGGGGCGGCGGCAATAACAGTGGCGGATGAGGGCGCGACCGCCGGAGCGCTGCTGCTGGCCACGCGCACGCGTCCGGAGCTGGTGTCGCGCTTCAGGCGCTTCAACTCCGCACGAAGTTCCGCCGCGCTCTGGTAACGCAAGTCGCGGTCCTTTTCCATGGCGGTGCGGATCACTTCATCCAGTTTGGCGGGCAATGCGGGATTAGCCTGCAGCGCAGGCAACGGATCGCGATTCAGGATAGCCTCAAAAATCACCGCCGAAGTTTCGCCCTCGAACGCCATGCGGCCAGTCGCCATCTGGTATAAGACAGCGCCAAACGAGAACAGATCGGTGCGCGCGTCCAGTTCTTTGCCGCGCGCCTGCTCGGGCGACATGTAAGCCACGGTGCCCACCGTAGTTCCGGGGCTGGTCAGGTGGGAAGCGACGGTCGCCATGGCGGGGGCGCCTACCCCTTCTGCCATCAGCTTGCGTTCCGCCGCCAGCTTGGCTAGGCCGAAATCCAAAATCTTCGCCTGGCCTCGCGCCGTCACAAAAATATTTCCCGGCTTGAGATCGCGGTGAACAATGCCCTTGGCGTGGGCGGCATCGAGCGCGTCGGCGATCTGAATACCGAGATCCAGCAACTCGGCTATTTCCAGCGGCCGCATCCCGATGTGGCGGTCCAGGGGCGTGCCCTCGAGCAGTTCCATGGCTATGAAATGCTGCCCGTCAGCCTGCCCGATCTCGTACACCGTGCAGACATGGGGATGGTTCAGGGCGGAGGCGGCGCGGGCTTCCTGCTGGAAGCGCTCCAGCGCCTGCGGATTCTTGGCTAGCTCTTCCGGAAGAAACTTCAACGCCACCAAGCGCCCGAGGTTCAGGTCCTCGGCTTCGTACACCACACCCATCCCACCCGAGCCGAGCTTTCTGCGGACCGCGTAATGGGAAATGGTTTGCACTGCGCACCCCGATGGAGGCGAAGCGTATCTGTTCAGCCGGGAAGTGTCAATGGAGCGGTAGCAGGCATTTGCTGGTAGTCGCAACGGGAAACCAACTACCGACTACCAGCTACCAACTACCCGACTTGACTACACCTGCCGCCACAGTTCGGCGCGCGGGTCTTCGGGGTTGAGGCGGGCCAGCTCGCGCAGCAATTCTTTGGTTTTTTCGTCGCGCGGCATGGGTACGGTGACTTTCACTTCCACGATTTCGTCGCCGCGCACGCCCTCGCGCGTGGCGGAAGGCACGCCTTTCTCGCGCAGGCGCAGCTTTTGGCCGCTTTGCGTGCCGGGGGGAATCTTGAGCAGAGTGCGGCCGTCAATGGTGGGCACCTCGATTTTCGCGCCCAGAGCGGCTTCACTGGCGGTCACCGGAACAGTCAGGTAGATGTCGTCGCCTTCGCGGCGGAACACCGCGTGTTCGCCGGTGCGGATGATCACGTAGAGATCGCCCGGCGCGCCGCCCTGAATGCCGGCATTCCCCTTGCCTGCCAGGCGGATGCGCTGCCCATCGCGGGTGCCCGCTTTGATGCGCACTTCCATCGGTTCGCTGCGCTCCACCACGCCCTCGCCGCCGCACGTCGGGCACACGGTGATGTTCTTACCCGTGCCGTGGCAGCGCGGACATTGGGTGTTGAACTTCATGCGTCCGCCGGTCTGCGTCACCTGGCCGCTGCCCTTGCATTCCGGGCAAACGCCGGGCGCTTCCAGGAAGCCGCGCCCATGGCACTGGCTGCAGGTATCACGGCGGGCGATCTGCAGGCGCAGCACCGCTCCTCGAATGGCTTGCCAGAAACCGACATTGACCTGGTACTCCAGATCGCTGCCCGGTTCGGGTCCGGTGGGCTGCTGCCCGCGGCCGCTGAAGATACCAGAAAAGATGTCGCGAAAGCCGCCACGCTTGCGTTCGGCGGTACCGCGCCCCGCGCCTTCAAACAGATCAGAAAAATCGAAGCCGCTGAAATCGAAGGGCACGTTCTGGGCCCCGCCCTGGCTGGCCTGTCTGCCTCCTGGGAAGCCGCCGCCAGGAAAGCCACTCCCTGTGCCGCCGCCAGCGCGGGCGTAAGCTTCCGCCGCTTCCGGGCTGATGTTATCGGAGTAGTAGCCAAGCTGATCGTAGATTTTGCGCTTCTTGGGATCGCTGAGAACGTCATTGGCTTCGGAAATGGCCTTGAAGCGCTCTTCTGCCGCCTTGTCGCCGGGATTGACGTCCGGATGGTACTTGCGCGCCAGTTTGCGGAACGCCTTGCGGACGTCATCCGTCGAGGCGTTCTTCTTGACCCCGAGTATCCCGTAGTAATCCTTGGTCTGCGTCGGCATGAAAAGCAGTGGCCAGTTCAGTTTATCGTTTTTGGGTCGTCATCCTCCGGGATGACAACCACCGGGTTGCCGATCGGCAACTCGTCATCATGCACCACCGGAACGCGCTGCAAGCCCTCTGCCGTGGGGGTGAACACAAACCATTGGCCCTCTTCCGGCACAAAACTCAGAAAATATTCGTTACCGTTGACTGCGAATTGCACTGGATGCTCCCTTGGACCCAAACCTCTTTGCAGGGGCTAAAGCCCGCATGAATTTGTTGCCTGTACGGCGCGGCTGAAGCCGCGCCCTGTTACGAATCGTTCAGACCCCCTGACGGGACTGGCCGCGGTTTTGCCTGGCCTACCCGCCAGTAGACTGGCGGGCTACTTTCAGTCGCCCCTCCGGGGCGCTCCATACTGCGAGAGGCGCCCCAGGCGCCCCTCGCAAATTACTTGTGTGGGGACGGGTCTTCGACCCCTCCAGGCGGGGGCGGAGCCCCGTCTCCACACATTCCAGCTAGAAGCCAGTCAGCTAGCCAGCTATTTCTTGTCCTCCACGTCCACGTATTCGGCGTCAATGACTTCGCCGTCTTTCTTGGCTTCGCCATCGCCCCCGGGCTGGGGACCGGCGCCAGTTCCTGGCTGCGGACCCGCCCCCGGAGCGCCTTGTGGCTGGGCCGAGCGGTACATCTGCTCGGCCAGTTTGTGCGAGGCCGCGGTCAGGCGCTCTCGTGCCTTGTTCATCTGCTCCTTGTCGTTGGATTCCAGCGCCTTCTTGGCGTCGGCCACCGCGTTTTCCACGTCGCCGCGCTCGGAGCCGGAGATCTTGTCGCCATGCTCGCGCAGCATCTTCTCGATGCTATACACCATGGAGTCGAGCTGGTTGCGCGCCTCGATCTCCTCGCGCTTGGCCTTATCCTCGGCTGAGTGCGAATCGGCTTCCTTGGCCATCCGCTCCACTTCCTCCTTCGACAAGCCGGAAGAAGAGGTGATGGTGATCTTTTGGTCCTTCTGCGTGGCCATGTCCTTGGCGGTCACGTTGAGGATGCCATTGGCGTCAATGTCGAAGGTCACCTCGATCTGGGGCAGGCCGCGCGGAGCCGGCGGAATGCCGCTCAGGTGGAACTTGCCCAGGGTGCGGTTCTGCCCCGCCATGGGCCGCTCGCCCTGCAGCACATGCACCTCGACCGAAGTCTGGTTGTCCGCCGCGGTGGAGAAAGTCTCCGTCTTGCGCGTCGGAATGGTGGTATTGCGCGGAATCATGGGTGTAGCCACGCCGCCCAGCGTCTCGATGGCCAGCGTCAGCGGTGTTACGTCGAGCAGGAGCAGGTCCTTGACTTCGCCCTTGAGTACGCCGCCCTGGATGGCCGCGCCGACCGCAACCACTTCGTCCGGATTCACGCCCTTGTGCCCTTCGCGTCCGAACAGCTCTTTAACCAGCTGCTGGATGCGGGGCATGCGCGTCTGCCCGCCCACCAGCACCACCTCGTTGATCTTGTCGGCGCTGATGCCGGCGTCCTTCATGCACTGCTTGCAGGGGCCGGTGGAGCGCTCGATGATGTCGCGCACCATCTCCTCCAGACGCCCGCGGCTCAGGCGCTTTACCAGGTGCTTGGGGCCGCTGGCGTCGGCGGTGATGAAGGGCAGGTTGATCTCCGTCTCCATGGTGGTGGAGAGCTCGATTTTGGCGCGCTCGGCCGCGTCGCGCAGACGCTGCAGCGCCATCTCGTTGCCCTTGGCCCGCAGGTCGAGGCCTTCATCTTTCTTGAACTCGTCAATCAGCCAGTCCACGATGCGCTGGTCAATGTTGTCGCCACCCAGGTGGGTGTCGCCGTTCGTCGCCTTGACCTCGATGACCCCCTCGCCCACTTCCAGAATGGAAATATCGAAGGTGCCGCCGCCGAAGTCGTAAACCGCGATGACCTCATCTTTCTTCTTGTCCAGGCCGTAGGCCAGCGCTGCCGCCGTGGGCTCGTTGATAATGCGCTTGACGTCCAGTCCGGCGATGCGCCCGG
>JBLMXE010000204.1:0-10197 GCA_050257615.1 Chlamydiota bacterium
AAGTGAGCCGATACTCGCTATGTAACCTGGTAATCAACGCAAAAACCGACTCCGCCGTTCGGTTATCCAGGTCGCCGGTGGGCTCATCGGCGAGCAACAACTGCGGCCTGGTGATCAAAGCCCGCGCCAAAGCTACCCGCTGTTGCTCTCCCCCGGAGAGCTCGCCGGCGCGGTGATGGGCACGGTTTTCCAGTCCCACCTCGCGCAGCCAGCCAGCCGCTTCCTGTTCCGCCTCCCGCTGCTTGGCACCGCGCAACAGCAGCGGCATTGCCACATTTTCCAGCGCCGTAAACTCCGGCAACAGATAGTGAAACTGCCAAACGAAGCCAATCTCGCGATTGCGGAATTCGGCCGCGGCCTCCCCGGAAAGCGATCCCAGCCGCAAGTGGCCGCAGTATACGTCACCCTCAGAAGCAGCATCAAGCGCTCCGAGGATGTGCAGCAAGGTACTCTTGCCAGCTCCGGACTCGCCCACAACCGCAAGCATTTCGCCCTGTTTCACGCGGAACGACAAATTCTCAAAGAGCACCAAATCGGCTGTGCCGGAGCGGAAAACCTTCTTGAGGCTCTCCACCCGAAGCAAGTCGGGCTTCTCAATTTGATGCAACCAGCATCTCCCGCGTCACATTTTTAGCCACCGGAATGCAGGCAACCCGCTGCCGGAACCCGCAATTCCGCTGCTCCTCTCATTAAAGCACGCGAGTCGGTCCTGGGTCGTTATCTTCAGCGAGAACTGTAGGACGAGGGCTTACCGTCGCCCAGTGATCGCGGTCACCGGCATGAGTGATGGGGTGACGGTCGAGGGCCGGGGATTTAGCACTCAGCAGTCAGCATTTATCCACCTACCTTGAGTTTGTGGCCCGGGCGCCTCCGTCCGCCATCAGGGGACAAGCTACCTGCCCGTCCGTGTGGTCGGGGCCAATTGGGATGGCTCTGTGCTCGGCGTACCCTCTTCAGGGCCGTCGACCGTCGACCGTGGGCCATGGACCGGGTTAGTCTTTCAGCTTCACCATGGGTCGGCCGCCCCGACAGATAGTGGCCACGCGGGCAAAGCCGCCATCCCAGGTGCCGACGATCATCACCGGCCCATAGCAGTAAACCGCATGGCCGGTGCTGGCCATAAACCATTTGCCCTTGGGGCGGGGCTGGTGGCGCCGGGTGGGGAGCTGGCGGGGTGGGAGTGGCTGTTGAACTGGCAGGGTCAGGGCTTGGGTCAAGGCCGCGAGGAGAACGATCGCGGCGAACAGGGCAAACACAGCGCGCTTCATGGGTCTTCCTGGGAGCGGGGTCGTACACACGCACTAGGGACGATGGCAATTGCCCTGCCAGGAGTTTTCCAGCAGAAACAATGGCTTACGGAGGACCGCAAAGCGGCTACAGCAAAGGCTTGCGCGGAGTAGGCAAAGCGGGTCACACGACGCGCTCTCCCCCGACCTGCTCCCGGAGTATGCTGGGTCTGCGATTTCGCAAAAGCTGAAGCTTTACCTGGCTTGCCACATCGTGTACAAAGCAGACCGAACAGAGGGGTGGAAAAGAACCGCGTGCCTGATCGTGCTGAGACTGAACCCAAGCCACTCTTATTTGCCAAATTCAATTTTCCGGGAAAACTTGCAGCGCTGGTGTTGAACATGGCGCTTTTGCTGTCGCCGGTGGCAGCGCAAGAGGCGACTCCGGGCAGTCAGTTGCCAGCCGCCGGTCCCTTACCCCAGGACCAGGGGGCCGCGGGGCTGAAGGAAATGCTGCTGCGCCTGAAAACCACGGCGCGGCTGATGCACACCACCGCCCATCCCGACGATGAAGACGGCGGCATGATGACCCTGGAATCGCGGGGCAAAGGCGACAGCATCCTGTTGCTCACGCTCAACCGCGGCGAGGGCGGCCAGAATAAGGTGGGCAGCGGCCTGTTTGACGAACTGGGCATCGTGCGCACCCTGGAGCAACTGGCGGCCGACCGCTACTACGGCGTGCAGCAGCGCTTCACCCGGGTGGTGGACTTCGGTTTCTCCAAGACCGCCGATGAGACGTTTCAGAAATGGGGCGGCCACGACGCTGCCCTGGGCGACATGGTGCGGGTGATCCGTACCTACCGGCCGGATGTGCTGGTCACGCGTTTCCAGGGCGCGCCCCGCGATGGCCACGGTAATCACCAGGCGGCCGGCATTGTGACCCGCGAGGCTTTCCGCGCCGCCGCCGATCCCAACCGTTTTCCCGAACAGATTAAGGAGGGCCTGCTGCCCTGGCAGGCCAAAAAGCTGTACACGGATAACGTCCAGCCGGGGGAAGACTACACGGTGATGTTCGATACCGGGGCGGTGAATCCGGCGCTGGGCATGTCCTATGTGCAGTTTGCCATCCAGGGCCTGCGGCACGAGTTGTCGCAGGGAGTCGGCTACTGGCACATCGAACCGGGCCGGCATCTGGACTACTACAAGCTGATTGATTCCGTGCTGCCGCCCGTGCAGGCGGGTGCGCACGAGAAAGACTACTTCGACGGTATTGATACCAGCGTTCCGGCGCTCGCCGACCGCTTGGGCTCCGAGCAGTCCAAGGTGCCGCAGTTGAAGTCGCAACTGCAGGAGTTTCAGGACCGCATCAACAAGGCCACCGACGAGGCCCGCAAGAGCCCCGACCGCGCCGCGGAACCGCTGCTGCAGGCGCTGGCAGTGGTGAACCGAGCCATTTCGGAAGCGGAAAAAGCAGGTCTGAGTCCGGCGGCACGCCTAGACCTGATGACCCGCCTGCAGGGGAAGCAGGAGCAGTGCCAGAAGGCCATCAACCTGGCCATGGGTACTTCGCTGGGGGCTACGGTGGCTCCGCCTTCGGGAGCGCCCAATGCGGTTCCGGCTGAGAAAGATGCCCTGACCGTGGTTTCGCCCGGCCAGGTGTTCACCGTCATCGCCAAATTTCATAACGGATTTGACAAACCAATTGAGATTCGCAACGTCTCTTTGCAGGGCGGAGACGACTGGATTCTGGGCGTGTACAAAGGCGAGAACACCAAGCTGAAGCCGGGCGAGGATTATTACGCCAATTTCCGCCTGCGGGTGCCGGAAAACGCTTCTTATACCCGGCCTTATTTCCACCGTGCTTCGCCGGAAGATGCGGTTTACCAGATCAGCGACCCGCGTTACCTCACGCTTCCCCTACCCCCTCCCCCGCTGCAAGTAAGGGCAGATTTCTATGTTCCGCGAAGCAAGGGACACAGCTTCACTTTTGCCGGCCACGATGTGCAACTGGCGGAAGCAAAGGGTTGGCAGGCTTCTGCCGAGGCTCCCGTGACCGTGCCCTACCAGGACGCGGGTGGGCAGCAACGCGATCCCACGCTGGCGGTAGGACCGGCATTTTCGGTCATGGTGGATCCGCCTACTCAGGTTGCTCCCATGTCTGACGGGAATCTTGCCGTTACTGTGGATGTGCGCAGCGACGTTTCCGGCGCCGCTAGCGGAACTTTGCGCCTGCAATTGCCGCAGGGCTGGAAGGCACGGCCAGAGGAGGCGCAAGTTACCTTCGCTCACCGCGGCGAAAAGCGGCAAGTCAGCTTCAACCTGACCCATCCCGGGTTGCGCGAAGGCCGGCAGCAGATTCGTGCCGTTTTTGATTCTGGCGGCGCCAGCTATGCCGAGGGTTACATCGTCATCAGCCGTCCCGACATTGACGCCTTCTACTATTACGAGCCGGCCATGCAACACGTAAGCGTGGTGGATGTGAAGGTGCCGAAAGATTTGAAGGCCGGCTATATCATGGGCGCGGGCGACGACATTCCGCAGGTGCTGCGGGAAATCGGCATGAACTTGACCATGATTTCGCCGCAGGAGCTGGCCAGTGGCGATTTGAGCCGTTACAACACCATTGTGCTTGGCATCCGAGCGTATGACACGCAGGATGCCGTGCGCGCCAACAATGCACGGCTGCTCGATTACGTGAAGAACGGCGGCACGCTCATGGTGCAGTACAACCAGCAGCTCTCGCAATTCAATGCCGGCAACTACACTCCTTACCCGGCGCAGGAGAGCCACGACCGGGTGACCGTGGAAGACTCACCGGTACAGATACTGGCTCCGCAGAATTCTGTGTTCCATTATCCCAACGTAATCACCAGTAAGGATTTTGATGGCTGGGTGCAGGAGCGCGGCCTGTATTTCATGGACAACTGGGACAGTCGTTTCCAGCCGCTGCTGGCTTCGAACGATCCGGGCGAGGAGCCGCTCAAGGGCGGCTTGCTGCTGGCGCACTACGGCAAGGGGATTTACATCTACAACGCCTATTCGTTTTTCCGTGAGCTGCCCACCGGCGTGCCGGGGGCAATCCGGCTGTATGTAAATCTGCTGAGCGCGGGGCATGAGAAGCAGGTCTCAAAGTTTCAAGGTTTCACAGTTTCACGGGCGGGCGCTGGCAGATGAAAGCAACGTGCACAAGAAAATGTGTATGTCTGAATGCTGAATGCTGATTGCTGGTCGCTTCTGATTCCCGACTACTGACTCCCGACTCCCGACCATGCCCGCACCCACCCAATCCGAGAAAGCCCAACCGGGCAGCCAGGAACTGATTCGCGGCATTGGCCTGGGCAGCGCCACCACTCTCACCATGGAGACCATGATCGGGGTGGGGCCCTTTATCACCATCCCTTTGATCGTGAGCGCCGCCGGCGGCCCCCAGGCCATGCTGGGTTGGGTTTGCGGCGCGATCCTCGCCCTCTGCGATGGCCTGATCTGGGCGGAGTTGGGCGCGGCCATGCCTGGCTCCGGCGGTTCCTACCGCTACCTGAGCGAAATCTACGGCCCCAAAAGCCTGGGCAAGCTCATTTCCTTCTTATTTGTGTGGCAGCTCTCCTTCAGCGCCCCCCTTTCCATCGCTTCCGGCTGCCTGGGATTCGAACAGTACGCCAGCTACATCTGGCCAACCCTCGAACACCATTACTTCAGTCGCGATCTGCGCCTGCCCATCCCCCTGCTGGGCGCGCTCGAAGGCCACGTCCTGATCACCTCCGGCACCTTCCTGGCCATGGGCATCTGTCTTTTTGGGGTGCTGCTGTTATACCGGCGCATCACCAGCATCGGGCGGATTTCCAAATTTCTCTGGGCGGGCGTGATGGGAACCATCTTGTGGGTCATCATCGCCGGTCTTACTCATTTTAGCGCCGCCCGCGCCTTCAGCTTTCCTCCGGGGGCGTTTCACCTCTCGCATGGCTTCTTCCTGGGCCTGGGCGCCTCCATGCTGGTCGCCACCTATGACTACTGGGGCTATTACAACGTTTGCTTCTTCGGGGGCGAGGTAAAAGACCCCGGCAGAACAATACCGCGGGCTATGTTGCTATCCATCGCGCTCGTCGCCGGTCTATATCTGCTCATGAATTTGAGCATTTTAGGCGTGATTCCCTGGCAGGAACTGGCGGCGGCGGCCAAAACCGACACTCGCTATTACGTTATCTCCACGCTCATGCAGCGGGTATATGGGTCCTGGGCGGGGTACCTGGTGTCCGCCCTGATCATGTGGACGGCATTTTCTTCCGTGTTTTCGCTGCTGCTGGGCTACTCGCGCGTGCCTTATGCCGCCGCGCTCGACGGCAACTACTTTCGTGTGTTCGCCAGGCTGCATCCCCGCGGGCGCTTCCCCTACGTTTCGCTGGTGGCCCTGGGTGTGGTGGCAGGCGCCTTTTGTTTCCTGCGTCTGGCCGACGTGATTGCCGCCCTGGTGGTTATTCGCATCATGATTCAGTTTCTGGTGCAGGCGGTAGGCTTTATCGTGCTGCGCATTCGCCGCCCCGATATGCCCCGTCCTTTTCACATGTGGCTGTATCCCGTGCCTGCCTTGCTGGCTATTGCCGGTTTCGTGTTCATTCTGCTCAACCGCCCCGATTTCCAGCGCCAGGTGCGTTACGCCATGATTATTCTCATCGTGGGGGTTGCGATTTATTTTGTGCGAGCGGTGCGGCGGCACGAATGGCCTTTTGGCGGAGAAGCAGCAGCGTTGGCGGAGCAGGCGCCTGGGGAGAGCGGATGAAATTGTGTAGGGGCGGGGCTTTGCCCCGCCTGCACGGGGCGAAGCCCCGCGCCCACACGTCGGGGGTGCCAAAGTGATGGAGGGCGAACCCATTTCGGTACAGGCGGCGGAGCGCGCGCGCTCCCTATCCCCCTGGGCGCCCTTTCGCGAGCCCCTGTTCCGCTCCATCTGGATTGCGGCCGTCATCTCCTACATCGGCACCTGGATGCAGAACCTGGGCAGCGCCTGGCTGATGACCTCGCTGACCCGCTCGCCGCTCATGATCGCGCTGGTGCAGGCTGCCTCCAGTCTGCCGGTGTTCCTCATCGCGCTGCCGGCGGGCGCGCTGGCTGACCTGGTAGATCGTCGCCGCCTGCTGCTGGTCACGCAGAGCTGGATGGCCATCGCCGCCGCCGCCCTGGGCGTCATCACCATTCTCGGCGTGGTCACCCCCTGGGCGCTGCTGCTGCTCACCTTCCTGCTGGGTCTGGGCGCGGTGATGAACGATCCCGCTTGGCAGGCGATCACGCCGGAAATTGTTTCGTCTGAGCAGCACGCTTCCGGAGTGGCCCTGAACTCCGCCGGCTTCAACGTAGCGAGAGCGGTGGGTCCGGCGCTGGGCGGAGCGGTGATTGCGGCCGCCGGCTCGGGCGTGGCCTTCCTGATTAACGCGGCTTCCTTTTTCGCAGTCATTTTTGTCCTCTATCAATGGCGGCGCACCGCGGTGAACGGCAACGGCGATGGGCGCCTGATCAATGCCATGCGGGTAGGGGTGCGCTATGTGCGGCACACGCCGGCAGTGCGTTCGGTGCTGGTGCGCACACTGGCCTTCAGCCTAGCCGCCAGCGCGCTGCTGGCACTGTTGCCCGTCATTGCCCGGCCGTTCGGCTCCATCGGTTTCGGACTTCTTCTCGGCTGTTTTGGTTTTGGAGCGCTGGCCGGAGCCGCGATACTGCCGCGCCTGCGCAGCCAGATGTCGGTGGATGCGGTTGTTGCCGGCGCTACGGTCTTATTCGCGCTGGCCACGGTGGCGGCCGGGCGGGTACACTCCTTCCCGCTGCTGGCCGGAGTGCTGTTGCTGGGCGGAATAGGCTGGATCGCGATTCTGGCCTGCCTAAACGTGAGCGCGCAGACCATGTCGCCTTCCTGGGTGCTGGCCCGCTCGCTTTCCATGTATGTGCTGGTTCTGCAGGGCGGGCTGGCCGGAGGCAGCGCGCTGTTCGGAGCGCTGGCCGATAACTTTGGTGTGCCCAATGCGCTGCTGTTTTCGGCGCTCGGCCTGGCGGCCGGACTGATTACCATGCGCTGGCACCGGCTGCGCGCGCGAGAAGCCGACCTGGTGAGGTACGCGGATACAGGGATCACGCACGGATAGCGGTGGCGCCGACGAGAGCGTGGCAGTCGGCGGGACGCCTACAAAGTTCAGGGTCAAATGTCATTCTGCTTCCAGGAGAGAAATATGAAGACGAAGCTCGCGTTGTTTCTGCTGTTGATGTCTTGTACCGGCATGGCGGCGGCACAGACGAAAGCGAAAGCCAAGTCAGCTGCTGAACATACAACTGTTGCCCAGCAATTGGACCACATGCTTTCCGGGGTGGAAGGGGAGTTTGTCAGCGCTGCTGATGCCATGCCCGAAGATAAGTACAACTTCGCGCCCACCAATGGCGAATTTAAGGGCGTGCGGACTTTTGCCCAGCAGGTGAAACACGTGGCCGCGGTGAATTACTTAATCTTTTCTGACATGCTGGGGGAGAAGCCGCCAGTAGAAATTAACCACGAGAGTGGCCCTGACTCCATGACATCCAAGGCCGACATCATGAAGTACCTGCGCGACTCTTTCGCCTTGGGCCATCGCGCTTATCTGGCCGTCACTCCGCAGAACGAGGTGGCGCCCATTAAGAACCCCTTTGGCGGCAAAGAGCCGGCCACGCGCATTGGAATGGCTACCCTCATTGTCGGTCACTGCTTCGACCACTACGGGCAAATGGTGGAGTATTTGCGTATGAACGGGATTATTCCCCCGGCCAGCCGTCCACAACCGAAGAAGTAGCGGCGGAATTTTTGCCAACTTGCGGGGATTCTGGGCGGGGTGACTAAGGCCGTAGCCCTTCCGCTCAGAGTTCCCGTTAGTTTTCAACGGCTTACGCAAAATAATGCAAAAACCGTGCCACTAAACCCCGATTTACCCCTTTTCGTGCATTTCGGTTGGGGATTTGACACCCTTCCTCCTAACATCACAGTGCCTCTATCCGCGTGATTTTGGGGAGATTGTGCAGCATCTTTGCGCTGCCTTTAGAGGTGAACACAAATTTGCGCCAGGGCGCCCTGTGGCAGGGACAACCGTGTCCCCACCTATGCAGGTTACACGCCTGGTGGGAGCATAAACACAATGCACAAGCCGGTTAAGTACCTGGAGAAGGCTCTCAGCATCACCGCAAACGGGGCATGGTTCGTCTTTGAGAGGCTGAACCGCATTAACCCCAACCCCTCATTTACCCCCAAGTGGTCCGATAAGCCGCTCCTGAAGTCCTACGAAAAGTCGAAGCCGCCGCTGGGCTGGCCGCGCCAGACCGATTCGCTCTGCCCGAAGTGCGTGCCCGAAATCCGCCAGCAGATTCTGGACGGCAAACTGCCCCACGAGATCCTGCTCAACGAGAAGGTGGGCGAGATCAAGGCGCAGATCATTGAGCGCGACGGCAAGATCCTGATGGTCAAGGACTGCCCCAAGCATGGCCACTTCGAGGACGTCATGTCCATGGACGTGGACTTTTACCGGCACCTGGAGCAGACCTTCCCCGGCCGCGACATTCGCTCGCACAATGACGAGCATCTGCACCACCATGGGACCAGCACGGTGAAGTACGGCCGCGGCGCGGTTTTGACCATTGACCTGACCAACCGCTGCAACATGATGTGTGACCCCTGCTTCATGGACGCCAATCAGGTGGGGTTTGTGCACGAACTGAGCTGGGAAGAGATCAAGACCCTGCTCGACAACGCCATCTCCATCAAGCCCAAGCGGCAGATGTCAGTGCAGTTCTCCGGCGGCGAGCCCACGCTTTCGCCCTACTTCCTGGACGCGGTGGCTTACTCGCGCAAGGTGGGCTACAACAGCGTGCAAGCGGCGACCAACGGAATCGAATTCGCCAAGAGCAAGGAATTCTGCCGCCAGGCGGCGGAAGCGGGCCTGCGCTACGCCTACCTGCAGTTCGACGGCGTGGGCAACGCCGCCAACTCGCACCGCAAGGTCGGCAACCTGTTCGACGTGAAGCTGAAGGCCATCGAGAACCTGCACGAAGCGGGCGTGGAGATCGTGCCCGTCACCACCATCGTGAACGGCATCAACAACGAGCAGGTGGGGCGCATCGTGCAGTTCGCGCTGGACAATCCCCGGATCATGTCATTCTGCTCGTTCCAGCCGGTTTCCTTCACCGGCCGCGATGAGGCCATTACCGATGAACGCCGGCAGGCGCAACGCTACACGCTCTCGCACTTGGCGCATGACGTGAAGAATCAGACTGGGTTGGGTGAGCCGGCGCGCGACTGGTTCCCGCTTTCCTTCGTGAGCACCTTCTCCGACTGGGCTGACCTGGTGCACGGGCCGGACGCCACTTGGGGACAGGTGAGCTGCGGCTGCCATCCCAATTGCGGTGTTGGCATGGCAATCCTTATAGACAAGCACACCAAGGATGCCGCCCCCGTCACCGCCTTCCTCAATGCCGACCGTCTGGCCAAGGACGTGGCCAAGATCAACGACGCAGCACGGGGCAAGTTCCTCTCGTCGCTGGGCATGGCGCTGTCGGTGATGCGCAACTACGATTCCTTCAAGACCACACCTCATTTCACCCTCTTTGCCCTGCTGAAGAAGTTCGACAAGAGTTTCGGCGTGAGCAAGAAGGCGCAAAGCGGCGGCTATGGCAAAGTCAGCGGCGACCGCACCCTGGAAGATATCCAGAAGCGCCGCTCGGACCGCTGGAACATCCTGTTCATCGCCGGCATGTGGTTCCAGGACCTGTACAACTACGACTTCCGGCGCACCGAGCAGTGCATCATCCCTTACGCCACCCAGGAAGGCGAGATTTCCTTCTGCGCCTACAACACGGGCATCGGCTGGCGCAACATCGTGGAGAAGATGCACATGACGGCCACGCTCACCAAGTGGTACGACGAGCACGGACGGCATGAGATCTTCGCCGGCGGCAAGAAGGTGAGCCTGGA
>JBLMXE010000205.1:0-3775 GCA_050257615.1 Chlamydiota bacterium
TGTGATTTCCGCAGCGCTGCTGTTCTATATCCTGACCGTGCTGGGACTGTTTCGGCTGCGCCGCGTGCGCCCGGAAGCAGAACGTCCCTACAAGGCGCTGGGCTACCCCGTGGTGCCGGCGGCCTATATTCTGGGCGCCTCCGCGATTCTGCTGGCCTTGTTTGCCTATCGGCCGGAGAGCACCTGGCCGGGACTGGTGATTGTTCTGCTGGGGGTTCCGGTATACGGTCTATTGCGCCGCGTCCGGGCGCCGGAGCCGCAGCCGCAGACGGTTGCGGAGTGACGAAGACCTATGCGCCTTTCCAATCTGATCACCGCTGTGGACCTGCATGCCTGCGGCGAGCCCGGCCGGGTGATTACCGGCGGTGTGCTCGATGTTCCCGGCCGCACCATGTTCGAAAAGAAAACATGGCTGGAGCAGCACGCCGACGGCCTGCGCAAGCGCATGTTGCGCGAGCCGCGCGGCTATCCCGCCGCCAACTGCAACCTGCTGCTGCCGCCCACCCACCCGCAGGCCGACGCCGGCTTCGTCATCATGGAGCAGGTAGAGTATCCGCCGATGTCGGGCACCAACACCATCTGCGTGACCACCGCGCTGATCGAGACCGGCATGGTGGCTGCGCAGGAACCGCTGACCACGCTGCGCCTGGAGACGCCGGCCGGACTAGTGCAGGTGCAAGCCGAAGTGCGCGGCGGCAAGGTGAAGAGCGTGACCTTTGAGAACGTGCCTGCGTTCGCCACCCACCTGGACGCCAAGATTGAAGTTCCGCAACTGGGCACAGTCACCGTGGATGTGGCCTATGGCGGGATGTTTTACGTGATCGCCGACGCTCAGCCTTTCGGCCTGCGCCTGACGCCCGATGAAGGGCGCGACATTGTGCGCATCGGGGAGATGATCAAGGCGGCGGCGCGCGAGCAGTTGCCGGTGGAGCACCCGGAGAATCACGGCATTCGCGGCATCACCATCGCCGAGCTGACCGCGCCGCCCACGCATCCGGAGGCCGCCGCCAAGAACGCGGTCATTGTTTCCACGGGGGAACTGGACTGGAAACGTCCCGCCACCTGGACCGGAGCTCTCGACCGTTCACCCTGCGGAACGGGCACCTGCGCCCGCATGGCCGTGCTGCACGCCAAGGGCAAGCTGGCGCTCAATCAGCCGTTTCTCCACGAAGGTATTCTGGGCACAATTTTCATCGGCCGCCTGCTACGCGAAACTCAGGTCGGCAACTATCGCGCTGTCGTGCCCACGCTGACCGGCAGCGCCTGGATCACCGGCTTCGCACACTACGTGCTCGATCCCGACGACCCCTTTCCCGAGGGCTTTACCGTGGGCGACATCTGGGGCGCGGCTATGGAAAAGCCGTTGTGAAATTAACTTTGGCATCCTGAATCCAGATAGTGTCATCTCGAGCGAGGGCGCGGCACACCAACCCGCGCCCGAGTCGAAAGAGCCCGTGTTCGATGGTAGTGCTGATGATGCTTTAGGGCTGAAAACGCAAGGTCCCTCGACTCGCCCTCCTTCGCTTCGTTCAGTCAGGCTCGCTCGGGATGACAGGAGAAAAGGATCGGGCTGCGCTCCGGCTGACAGCACAATCGCGGGCGGGGGCGCCCGCGCCACAAGAATCCATGATCTCCCCCAAAACTGTATGAGGCAGGCTGACTCCCGACCACAGACTACCGACTACTGGGGGTAATGATGTCCCGATTTGAGGGCGTAGTTGCGCGCGTCTCCAAAAGCGGCGCCGCTGATGTGGCCGACGGAGATCAGGCGCTCCACTTTGTGGTGGTTGGTGCGGTGCATGAGGTAAGAAAGGCCGATGGAGAGGCCGGTGGCGGCGGCTTCGATGCCAATGAACAGCGGCTTATTGTCCACCACCCAGTTGCTGAGCAGAATTTCCTGGCGGCCGCGGTCGCGCATGTTGCGGGTGGAGGTGTAATCGAGCACGCGGAACACGCCTACGCCGGTAAAGAGCCAGGCATTCTTGCGGTCCCAGAAAGCGTGGGTGGTCGCGGGTGTTTCCCGGGAGAAGGCGGCGGAGCTGGGCAAAGTGGGGCTTGCATTGGAGGTTGGAGGTTGGTTAGAGGGTGCGGCAGGCGGTTGGGGCTGCTGGGCGGCGGCCAGCGCGGCCAGCAGAATCGGCGACAATAGAGTGCAGAAAATGCTCCGCCCGGGAAAAGACATCGGGTCATTCTAGCAACCAGAGCACAAATCCCCACCATCACCCTGGTACCCATCCTTTTGAAGGCCGCGAAGAGGCAAAAGCTTGCTCACAGCCTGTGGTGACCGCGATCATTTCTCCCCGGCTAAGAGCTTTCCTTATAATGGCAAGTTGTTCTAATCCCTGGAGGATTGCGAGATGGCGGTTTCCTACAATGGGGTGTCGCTGCCCCAAGACGGCGCGCCCATTGGTTTCAGCGGCGGCAAGTTTCAAATCCCCGACAATCCCATTATTCCCTTCATCGAAGGCGATGGGACCGGGCGCGATATCTGGAAGGCGTCGCGGCGGGTTTTCGACGCGGCCGTGCAAAAGGCTTACAACGGCAAGCGGCGGGTGGCCTGGTACGAAGTGTTTGCCGGGGAGAAGGCGTTTACGAAGTTCAAGACGTGGCTGCCGGACGACACGGTGGAAGCCATGCGCGCGCTGCGCGTAGCCATCAAAGGGCCACTGACCACGCCGGTGGGGGGCGGCATTCGCTCGCTGAACGTTGCGCTCCGCCAGATCCTTGACCTCTATGCCTGTGTGCGCCCGGTGAAGTACTACCAGGGCGTGCCTTCGCCGGTGAAGCACCCGGAGCGCATGAACGTGATCATCTTCCGCGAGAACACGGAAGACGTCTATGCCGGCATCGAGTGGAAGCAGGGAACCGCGGAAGCCAAGAAGCTGATTGACTTCCTCAACAACGAGATGCTGAAGAGCAGTCCCAAGAAGGTGCGGGCCGACTCGGGAGTGGGGATCAAACCTATTTCGGTGAGCGGCACCAAGCGCCTGGTGCGCAAGGCCATCCAGAACGGGCTCAAGAACAAGCGCAAGTCGGTGACCCTGGTGCACAAGGGCAACATTCAGAAGTTCACCGAAGGCGCGTTTCGCGAGTGGGGCTATGAGCTAGCCACGGAAGAGTTTCGCGGCCAGGTGATTACCGAGCGCGAGAGCTGGATCGTGGATAACAAAGACAAGAACCCGAGCCTGACCGTGGAACAGAACGCAGCCATGGTGGAGCCGGGACTGGAGTTCGCCACCGAGGACTTCCGCAAGCAGGTATATGGCGAGGTGCAGCGCGTGCTGGATACGATTTACCAGACGCACGGCAAGGGCGCGTGGAAGAAAAAGCTGATGGTCAACGACCGCATCGCCGATTCCATCTTCCAGCAGGTGGTAACCCGGCCGGACGAGTATGCGGTGCTGGCCACGCCCAACCTGAATGGCGACTACATTTCCGACGCCTGCGCGGCGCAAGTGGGCGGCCTGGGCATCGCGCCGGGGGCCAACATCGGCGACGAGCACGCGATTTTTGAGGCTACCCACGGCACCGCCCCGAAGTATGCGGACAAGGATGTGATCAATCCCGGCTCGGTCATTCTTTCCGGGGTGATGATGTTCGACTTCCTGGGGTGGAGCGAGGCCGCGCGGCTGATCGAGAACGCCATGGAAGCGACCATTCAGCAGAAGAAAGTCACCTACGATTTCGAGCGCTTGATGGAGGGAGCGACGAAAGTTAAGACCAGCGAGTTTGGCGACTACATCATCAAGAATATGGACGCCAGGCTCTCCACCGC
>JBLMXE010000206.1:0-7024 GCA_050257615.1 Chlamydiota bacterium
ATTGCCAGTACTGGGGCAAACCGGTGCCGGGATTTGGCGATCCCCAGGCGCGCGTGCTCATCCTGGGGCTGGCGCCGGGCGCGCATGGTTCCAATCGCACGGGGCGGCCCTTCACCGGCGACGCCTCCGGGAACTTCATGTACCCGGTGTTGCACCGTACCGGCTTCGCTTCCCAACCTGGAGCTACCGACCGCGAGGATGGATTGCGGTTGAACGACGCCTACATAACGGCGGCAGTGCGCTGCGCGCCACCTCAAAACAAGCCGCTGCCGGAAGAGATTGCCAACTGTGCTCCCTTCCTTGACCGCGAGATCGCGCTGCTAAAAAACGTGTGTGTGATCGTGGCGCTGGGGCGGATTGGGTTCGACGCCTATCTCAATTACCTGAAGCGGCAGGGAGCTTTGAGAAGCAAGAAAGAGTTTGTGTTTGCCCACGGCGCGCAGTTCGAGATGCCGGACGGGCGCATCTTGCTGGCGTCGTACCATCCTTCCAACCAGAACACACAGACGGGAAAGCTGACGCGGCAGATGTTCACGGAAATCTTTCGGCGTGCCGCGCGCCTGGCGAGGAAACCCTCAACGCAGAGGACGGAGAGAAAAACAGGGTAAGGATGTACCTCATTACGTCTCCTGTGCGGAAAAGGGGAGACGTTGCCAGCAGCGCCTCTACCCGGCATCCTAAAGGTTTTGGTCGAAGCCCACGAAGACGGGCTCAGGAGAGAGCTGGATCCCAAAAGTATCCATCACGCGCAGCTGAACTTCATTCTTCAGGGCGACGACGTCGGCGGCAGTTGCGCCACCACGGTTCACAATCGCCAGGGCGTGCCTGCGGGAGATGCCCACGGGACCACGCGTGTAGCCCTTCGTGAGTCCGGAATGTTCCACCAGCCAGGCGGCGGACACTTTGTGCTGGGAACTGAGGGCCGGATAGCTGGGGACCTGCAGGCCCATGGCGGCTGCCCGCGCAACCAATTGCTCGTGCTGCTGGGCGGTGAGCACGGGATTCTTGAAAAAAGAGCCGGCGCTGCGACAGTCCTCGTCGCCGGGAACGATGAGCATAGCCTTGCCGGCGCGAATGTGGCGCACGGCTTCCCGCGCTTCGGCGAGGGTGGGGGTGCCATTGCGGCCAGCAAAATGTTTCTTGAGGTCGGCGTACTCCAGGCGGGGCCGCCCTCCGGGAGCAAGCGCAAAGGTCACCCGCAAAATGATGTAGCGCCCGCGCTCGCTGCTGTTGAAGATGCTGGTGCGATAGGTGAAACCGCAGGCGGGATTGCACAACTCGCGCAGTTGGCCATCTTTCAGATCGAGTGCCTGCACACCGGCGATGGTTTCCGAAACTTCCTGGCCGTAGGCGCCGACGTTCTGCACCGGGGTGCCGCCGACACTGCCGGGTATGCCGCTCAGGCACTCGATGCCGGCGCAGTTGCGGGCCACAGCGAGTGCTACGAACCCATCCCACTCCTCGCCGGCTCCCACATCAAAAACAATCTTGCCGCCTTCCTCGCGCTCTTCCGCGCCGGTAATGCACATGCGCAGGACCAGGCCGGGCCAGCCCGTGTCGGAAATGACGAGGTTGCTGCCGCCCCCCAGCACGAACAAAGGCAGGCCGCGCTCGTCGGCGTACTGGACGGCGCGGCGAACATCCTCGGAAGTGACCGCTTCGGCGAAAAAGCGCGCGGGACCGCCCACTCCCAGGGTGGTCAGCGGCGCCAGGGCCACGTTTTCGCGGATGAGCATGAAGATGGTTTAATCATACAGCCAGGCGGACACAAGCCGTTTAACCGCCGAGTTGTTCATTTCGCTGGTTCCTTTTGGCGGTTCCGCCGATGGGAGGGCATGGAAAGCGCCGGCGGTATTAGAATAAGTCTCAATCTCTTCCAAGGAGCGGGAATGTACCCAGAGCTGATGGTTTTACCGATGCGCGAGGAATTGACGCACCTGGGCATTGAGGAGCTGCGCACGGCGGGTGAGGTGGAACAAGCGCTGGCCAAGCCGGGCACGACCATGGTGGTGGTGAATTCGATTTGTGGCTGCGCGGCGGGGCGCATGCGCCCGGCGGTGAGGATGGCCCTGCAACATCCGGTGCGGCCCGACCAGAGCGTGAGCGTGTTCGCCGGGCAGGACCGCGATGCCACGGAGCGGGCGCGCGAGTACTTCGAGGGCTACCCGCCTTCCTCGCCGTCGATTGGCTTGCTGCGCGACGGCAAGCTGGTTTACATGATGCAGCGCAGCGACATCGAGCAGCGCGAGGCGGAGGACATTGCCGGCGATCTGAGGGCGGCGTTCGACAAGTTCTGTGCGAAAGCGGCGTCGCGATAAGGGTTTTTTGGGGCCCGGCAAGGCTCTAGCGCCGGGCTTTTCTCCCCAGGGGCTAAAGCCCCACTTCTCCTGATGACCTGTTCGCCCGGCTGAAGCCGGGCGCTTCCACGGTGGGCCCGAACGGGAAGGCGAAGCTTCGCTCGCCCGGACAGCCGGGGGCGGCTGTCCCTACACTCCTGACCCCTGACTCCCGACTACCGACCCCTGACTACCGTCTTTTCCAGCCAGTCCACCATCGCCTTCTTGTACCAGTGCCATTCGGGATGAGGCTCCCAGTGGTCCATGCCGTGGGGCGCACCGGGGATGGTAATGAGGTCACAGTGCGCGCCCGCCTGCTTCATGCGGGCGCACATCTCCACCGACTGGTCGTAGGGCACGTCTTCATCATTGGAACCGTGAATCAGCAGGAAGGGGGGCATGTTCTTGTTCACGTATACGACAGGCGAGCCCTTAATGAGCACGGGTGCGGTTTCGGCGTTGACCTGCGGGATGCCGAACAACTGCAGCACTTCATGGGGGAACGGCTTCCATTCCATGGCCGCGGTGATGAAGTCGTGGATGCCGTAGAGCGAGACCACGGCGGCGACGCGCGAGCCGGGCCGGTTGCGCGCGCCCACGTAGGAGACCAGGTGGCCGCCGGCGGACTCGCCAATAAGCGCGACACGCTTGGGATCAATTTTGTACTCGGCGGCGTGCGCCTTGACGAAGCGGATGGCCTGCTCCACGTCATCGGCCGGGGCGGGGAACTGGTACTGCGGGGCCAGGCGGTAATTGATGCTGAACCAGGCAAAGCCGGCGTCGCTCAGCGGCTGGAAGATGTAGGTGATGTATTGCTGCTTGTTGCCTGCCACCCAGCCGCCGCCATGGACCAGCACGGCAGCGGGGAAGGGGCCGGGGCCGTCGGGAATGCTGGCGTCGAGGGTAAGATCCACGCCGCCGGGACGGCTATAGACGACGTCCTTCAACATGCGGGCGTGGGCGGCGAAGGAAAGCAGGAGGATCGTGATTGTTAAGTACAATTTTCTGAGAGAGGTGGTGAGGGTCATAGTCAGGATCAGCTCTTCAACGATATTCCTGAGGGACGCTGCCGGATGAGAAAAACGCAAGGTCCCTCGACTCGCGCTGCTTCGCTTCGCTCCGTCGCGCTCGCTCGGGATGACAGATTTAGTTGAGCGACGCAGCCGGCATCCTTGTCATAGTGAAACCTGAAACTCAGTTGAAGCGCGTGACCTTCCACAGCGCGGCGAGGCAGACGGCCAGCAGGGCCAGGCACAAAGTGAGCAGTACCAGCGCGGCGGTGCCATCGAGGGCGATGGAAGGCCAATGTGCGTGCGCGCCGGTCCACACGAAGGCGCCAGTGGCGGCGGCCACCAGCGCCCAGTCCAGCCAGGTGCGGCCCTGGGGAGGAGTGCTGGCGCGGCCCTGCATGCCGGAGCGCACAAACTCGATGTCAATGCCATAGCGGCGATGCTCGCGTTCGGCCGCCTCCATCCACTTCGAGTACTCGGAGTCGCCGGCCACGGAAAATGAGATGGCCGCCATGCCCAGCGCCATCAGCACCGAGCCCCAGATGGCGCCGGCCACCGCGCCGTGCTGCCAGCCGCGAAATTCCCCGAAGGCCACCGCGCCCCAGAGCAGCCCCCAGAGCTGGTTGGAGTTGGAAATGGGAATGCCGCGGCTGACGCCGATGTACTTGACCGCGTACTGCTGGAAGATATCGCCGATTACCCAGACGAAGCCCGCGGCCAGCAGCCAGAAGAGCACGCCTTCAGCGGCGGCGAGTTGGCGGTACAAGCTGTGAAAACCGCCGAGAAAGCCAACCGCGAGCGCGGTCATCATGCCCAGTTCCCCGATGGTGAAAAAGGAAACGAAGGACAGCGGGTTCATGCCCGAGAGATAGGCCTTGCGATAGGGGATGTACATGGTTCCCCACAGGACCCCGGCGCCCAAGGCGGCGGCGATGCCGCGGAAGGCCACGTGGGAGGCGATCTGGCTGGAGGAGGCGCGGGCCAGCAGCATGCCGCCCAGAAAGATGACCAGGGCGCCGCCGCAGACGGCGGTCCAGCGGCGCCGGCCGGCGTCATGGAGCTCGCGGAAGAAGAGGACCCCCCAGAGAATGCCGATGAGGCCATTTGTGTTCCACAACGGGAACGCGATGCTCAGTCCCAGGTCGCGTATGGCGAAAATAGTCAGGGTGTTGGCCACCGACCATAGGCAGCCAGCGATGATGGCCCAGATGACGAGGTGGGGGGCCTGGGCAATATCGGCGCGAATGCCGGAGGTGCCGCGCATCATGGCAGGCAGGCTCCAGCGTCCCAGGAAGACGCCGGCCACCATGGCAAAGGAAATCAGCACGGGAGAGAGGCCGGTGGTCACCAGCTTGGTGGGAACCTCGGCCGCACCCAGCCAGGCGCCGGCGGCGATGCCGCACAGTACGCCGACGCGTTGCAGAGCGCGAACACGTTCCGGCGCCAGCAGCGCCGGTTGAGCGGCCGCGGGTGAAGTCAACTGACCCATCGCAGCAGCAGAAGCCCGCCGATCAGCACCAGGGTGGGCACCCAAAAGTGCACATCGCCGCCCACGGCGGGCAGCCAGGCGAGGGGCTGGGATTTGGGGCGGTCCATCGCTTCTTCGCTGTCCATAGTCAGTTGCCGGTAATACTACATGAGTCGGAGCGCGGTGCCTATCCCGGCCAACAGTCGCGCAAATGGCTTAGACCAGCGCCCGTAGCTGCTGCATAAGGCTCAGGAAGCGGTCCATCGAGTTGCCGTCCGGCGAGAAGACACAGTCAAAGAAAATCTCGTCAGCCTTGATTCGGCGGCAGCCTTCCACGTCCTCTTTGATCTGCTCGAGGCTGCCGGTAAAAATGAAGCGGTTTTGGGTGCTGGGCTGCGGCGTGACGTAGACGTTGGCGCGAACGATCAGCTGGAGAGAGGCGGGGTTGCGGCCCGCGTCTTTGGCCATTTGGCGAATCTGGCCCATGGTGGCGGCCATGGCTTCCAGCGGCATGCCGACCGGATTCCAGCCGTCGGCCAGCCGGGCCAGCCGGTTCAGGGCGGCAGGGGCAAAGGCGGCCAGATAAATGGGGGGATGCGGCTTTTGCACCGGCTTGGGCCCGATGATGGACTTGGGCAGGGTAAAGAAAGTGCCCTGGAACTCCGCAGGGTCGGTGGTCCAGATGGCTTTCAGGACCTGGAGAAATTCTTCGGCATAGGTGCCATGATTCTTGGCGGGTGCGCCGGCGGCCTGATATTCGTCCTTTGACCAGCCCAGGCCCAGGCCCAGCCGCAAACGCCCGCCGGAGAGCACATCCAGGGTGGTGGTGCGCCGCGCCAGCATCACCGGGTTGTAATAGGGCATGTCGAGCACGCTGGTGCCCAGTGCGATCTTGCGCGTGTGTGCGGCCACAAAGGTGAGCGTTTCCAGTGGGTCCAGCGAGTGCTTGTACTGCGGGGGCAGGGAGCCGTCGGGCGTGGCCGGGTAAGGATTCTGCGGCTTCACCGGCCACAGCAGGCGCTCGGTGACCCACAGGCTGTCGTAGCCCAATTCTTCGGCGCGCTGCGCCACTTTGACAAGATTTTCCGCCGTTCCCAGCGGCCCGATCTGGGGCAAGATGAATCCGGCTCTCATCGGACGCTCCTTTGAACAGTCACTCGATTCGCCGTCCAAGGTAAACGGAACCCCTTTGGCCGGTCAACGCGGTTTGCCGAAATCCGCAATTAGGCTAAGATTTTTCCCAACCCATGAAGAGACGATTGGCGGTCCTCACTCTGTTGGCGCTTTTCTTTTTTGTGTTCCCGGTTTCCGCTCAAAAGGCTGCGCCAGTGGGCGAGCAGTTGCGGGCCTATCGCCAGGCGCATGAAATGCAGATTGTCAAGGAGTTCGTGAGCCTGCTCTCGATTCCCAATTACGCCGGGGACACGGCGGATATTGAACGCAATGCGCAGTCGATTTCCGCCATGCTGCAGGCGCGCGGGGTGAAGGTGCGGCTGCTGCGGCTGGCTGGGGCTTCGCCGGTGGTCTTTGGCGAGCTGCATGCGCCCGGCGCTACACGTACCGTCGGGATCTACGCGCATTATGATGGGCAGCCGACCGACCCGGCACAATGGCAGCATCCCCCCTTCAGCCCGGTGCTGCGCGATGCTTCGGGGCAGGTGGTGGATTGGAAAGCGCAGGAGCACTTCGATCCCCAGGCGCGGATTTACGCCCGTTCCACCAGCGACGACAAAGCGCCGATTGAGGCCAGCATGGCGGCGCTCGATGCCTTGCGCGCCGCGCACGTTGCGCCTTCGGTCAATGTGAAGTTTTTCTTCGAAGGGGAAGAGGAGGCGGGTTCGCCGCACCTGGCGGAGATCATCGCCAAATATCCGGAGACGCTGGCCGCCGACGCCTGGCTGCTGTGCGACGGTCCCATGCACCAGTCAGGGCGCATGCAGGTGGACTACGGCGCGCGCGGCGACATTGACGTGGAGATGACCGTGTATGGCCCGGCGCATCCGCTGCACAGTGGCCACTACGGAAACTGGGCGCCCAATCCCATTGTGCTGCTCACTCATTTGCTGGACAGCATGCGGGATGCCGACGCGCACATCCTGATTCCCGGTTTCTACGACGATGTTCGGCCGCTCACGGCCAGCGAAAAGCGCATGCTGGCGGAGACGCCGGCCGCCGATGAGCAGCTCAAGCAGGAGCTGGCCATCGCGCAG
>JBLMXE010000207.1:0-6973 GCA_050257615.1 Chlamydiota bacterium
CGCCCCGTGGATCTTGCTTCCGGGTTGAGAGGGCGCAGCTACACCGCGAGCAGCTCGCGCAATTTCTCTAACAGTTCCTGCGGGGGTGTGGGTTTGGGGAGGATCTCAAAAGCATAACCCCGGGCCTTCGCCTTGAGCAGCAGGTCGGCGGCGTCCGGGCGGCCGGAAAACAGCATCACCTTGCAGTTGGGTGCCGCGCCACAGGCCTGGATCGCCACCTCCACCCCGTCCATCCTCGGCAGAATCACGTCGAGCAGCACGGCATCCGGGGAGATCTCCCGGATCAGGCGGGCCGCGCTCTCCCCGTCGTAGGCGACCAATGTCTTGTATCCGGCGCGTTCCAGAATCATTCGCACGGTATTGGCAACCGTGGGTTCATCATCAACAATCAGGATGGTTTTGGTTCGGCCTGCCATAGCACCCTTATCAGCGATTAGATTGGTTCACTTCACACGCAGTGGGGCAAGAGCCTGCGTGCCAGTTCGGCACTTGGCCGACTGTTAGAGCCCCACATTTAAAAGGCGTTGCTGTCAGGGGAACAGCAGAACCAGAGTCACCGTTGGTGACACTGAGCGACGCAAGGTTACCACACTTGAATGGGTCACGAAACCGACCGGCTGAAAGTGTGTGCTGCAATTCGTCGTTTTGTCCCCAGATTAGCCTGGCAACTCTCTCGCACGCGCAGGCTTCCCAGATAGTGCGCGCAAAAAAAGCTGCTGGCGCAGAGAGTAGCCTCGCCCTCGTGCCCGGGCGCCTCCCTCGGTGGCAGCGTACCCGCAGGTTCCCCATGGCGCACCCCGCGCCGCCACTCGTTCACATTTAATGAATGCTCGTGCCGAAACTCACGAGCAGAAAGAGCAGGAGTAAAGAATGAAGGGAAACGAGCCCTATCTTGTCTTTCGTGGCATCTATAGCCGGGTCGCCAAGCAGCTTGGAGTTGACCGTTCTTATGTCAGCCGGGTGGCCCGCGGCGAAAGGCGATCGAAGGAAATCGAGAAAGCCCTGCGCGCCGAATTGCGCAGGGTTGAGGCGGTGTTAAAAGCGAGGGGCAAGAACTCGCCTGCCAGCAGGCGCGGTCGCAAGACCACGGTTCTGGTGGTGGACGACGAGCGCACCGTTGCCCACAGCATCGCCGATATTCTCTCCCTGCACGGCTTCGAGACGCGGGTCGCCTACGACGGCCGCCAGGCCATTCGCGAAGTGCTGGAGGATTGCCCCGATGCCATCATCAGTGACGTCATCATGCCGCGCATCAGTGGCATTGAAGCCGCCAAGGCCATCCAGGAGATGTGTCCGGAAGCCCGCATCCTTCTCTTTTCCGGTCAGGCTGCCACCTCCGACCTGCTCAAGACCGCCGAGGACCAGGGCTACTCCTTCGAACTGCTCCCCAAACCCGTCCATCCGGAGGTGCTGCTCAGTAAGCTTAACCAGCTGGATACTGCCCGGATGTAACCCCGCCTCCATGAACGCAACGGCCGATTCCTGCATCTAACTCTGCCAGCTTACCTGGAAAACCAAGATGTAGAAGCAAGGAGGAGGGCTCTGCCGTCCCTCCAGGGAGCTCTAAGGAGGATGGGTGCGCAAGACAATACTAGGCCTCATATGCTTGCTGTTTCCCCTCGCGGTGCAGGCGCAAAAGAACGATATTGCTTTGACGGCGGGGGGCTACTTCAACGTCAGCAGTCCGCTGGATCTGGGCGTTGCGCCGGCGCTGGAGGGTACTTTTGCCCATCGTATCGCATCCGTGCCCCTGCTCAGCCTGTACCTGGAATTGCCCGTGGCTGGTTCCTTCAGTTCCGATATTCCCAACCTTAGCGGACTAACCGTGGCACGCAGTTATACCTCGTTATTCATTACACCCGGGGTTCGAGTACGGCTGGCGCCCTCGTTTCCCATATCGCCCTACGTCTCCGCCGGTTTGGGCTATGGCCGTTTCAATCGTCAGCTGTACAACGGAACTACCAGTTCCGACAATACTTTCGCCTTCGATATTGGCGGCGGCCTGGACCTGAAAATCTTGCCCGTGGTGGGTTTGCGAGCCGAGGTCCGCGACTTCAACTCCGGCGGAGCCGACCTGGAGACCCTGACGCTGGGGCGGCAGAACAATCTTTTCGTCACCGCCGGTATCGCCTTAAGGTTTTGACTGGGGATGGCCTCTGCAGTCGGGGCGATTTGGCCGCCCGCTCACCCGGCCACAAAGCGGTACATGAGGTCACGCTTAAGGAGTAAATTAGACAGAGTAAGTTTCACAGGTTCAGGGTTTAAGGGGTTTAGGAGAACTCCGGCCACCGCAAATTAAGTGCCGCCACGGGGCTTGCCGGGGCATCTACTGGAGTAATTATGACCCACCGTATTATCGCGCTGTTTACGGTTTGCCTGTTCGCTGCCAGCCTTTTCGCCAGCAGCAAGGACAGCAAGAAGGATCAAGTCCCCAAGGAAGTGCGGGACGGCAGCCTCAACGATGTCAACTCCATTGGCCACCGCAATGTGGGCTGCAACAAGGGCGTGGGCAACTGGTACAGCATTGATTCCCAGGTCAACATGGGCCGCCAGTACGCCCAGCAGGTGGAGTCCTCGGTCAAGCTGATCAAGGACCCAGTGATCGGCGAGTACATCAATCGCGTGGGCCAGAACCTGGTGCGCAACTCCGACGCCAAGGTACCCTTTACCATCAAGGTGATTGATTCCGACCAGGTCAATGCTTTCGCTTTGCCCGGGGGCTTTTTCTACGTTAACTCGGGCCTGATTCTGGCGGCCGATAACGAAGCCGAGTTGGCGGGCGTGATGGCGCACGAGATCGCCCACGTCGCTGCTTGCCACGCCGCCCGCGAGCAGACCCGCGGTCAACTGGCCAACCTCGCGTCCATTCCCCTTATTTTCGTGGGCGGCGGCATTGGCTACGCCGTGGAGAGCGCCGCCGGCCTGGCTTTGCCGGTCACCTTCATGAAGTTCTCCCGCGGGTTTGAGGCCGAGGCCGACTACCTAGGCGTGCAGTACCTTTACAAATCGGGGTACGATCCCCAGTCTTTCGCGGCTTTCTTCGAGAAACTGGAGGCCCTGGAAAAGAAGAAGCCCGGCTTCCTCGACAAGGCTTTCGACAGCCATCCGCCAACCCCAGCGCGCGCCGCCCAAACGCAAAAAGAGATTGCCAGGATTCTGCCGCCACGCAACGAGTACGTGGTGGATACTTCGGAGTTTCAGGACGTGAAAGCCCGGCTGGCCCACATCGAGAACCGGCGCAAGGTGAAGAATGCCAACGACAAGGCGGAGCCCAGTCTGCGCCGCACACAACAGCCGGGTGATACCCAGGGCGGTAAGGAAGGCCCGCCCGTGCTCAAACGTCCGGGCAGCGATTAGCAGGGATTATCGCGGCACTTTCTGAAACGGCTCGCCCGCGGGAATAAACGTCACCGGCAGGCCGGGGAAGAGTGGGCGCAGCCAGCGCGCGCAATACTCCATGCCCGCTTCTTCCGACACTTCGTGTCCCAGCAGGATCAGCGCCTTGCGTCGCCCTTCGGCGGTTGCATCGCGCACGTATTCCACCGTTTCCCATTCCCGCGACTCGCCCGCCACCAGCACCTGGACGTCGTCGCGCTCCAGTTCCTTCACTTCTTTGTACTCGCCTGAGGCGCCCGGCAGGTAGGCCACATCGGTCACCCGCAAAGTGGGATCGCCCACCAGTCGTATAGACCGGGAATTTAGCTTGGCCCGCAGATCCGCCGCCAGTTCCCCCACCGTGGTTGGCGGCAGGGTGAAGGCATTCTGCTCATAGGGCCGGCGGTATTTTCCCCAACCCACGGCTTGCGTGAAGCCTTCCACAATGCCGTCAGGCTTGCGCCAATGCCACTGGTCATGGAAGCGCCAGATCACCAGATGATGGGCGCGAATGTAGGCCATCTTCTGCTCAAATACCGGATCGCCCTTCAGGAACGCGGTTTGGTCCAGGTGGTTATAGAAGGTGGGCTCGTGGGTGATGATCAGGTTGGCGCCCGAGGCCACCGCCTGCTGCAGCACCTCGTAGGTGTCCATGAAGGTGGTGGCGATTCCGGTCACCTGCGTTTCTGGATCGCCCGCCTTGAAAGTGTCCACCGTGTTGGGGTCCTGGGGCGCGCCAATCTGATTCTCGATTTTCTCCACCACCTGGCGCGCGGTCAGGGGTTTTTGCGCCCACGCCGGCCACGCGCTGACCGCCACAAGTGCCAGGATCAGGGCCGCGCTACGTTGTCCAAATAAGGAACACATGCTTGGCATTGTAGCCAATGGCACAAAAGTTCCTCAAAATCTGCCGTAACCTTTTCCCCGCTAGCCCAGTTAATCTCTATGGGGGAGGGAGAACGGTTGAAGGCTCCCAAACTGGAAGCCGAAGAGGAACGGCAGCTCATCGAGGCGGCGCAGCGCGATCCTAGCCGCTTTGCCGAGCTCTACGAGCGCAACTTCGAGCGTGTTTACGCGTTCGTGGTTCGCCGCGTGCGCAACCGCGCTGAGGCCGAAGACGTCAGCTCCGAGGTCTTCCAGCGCGCACTGGCCAACCTGCGTCGCTTCGAGTGGCGGGGCGTGCCCTTCGCCGCCTGGCTCTATCGCCTGGCCGCCAACGCCATCGCCGACCGGCGTCATCAAGCCGGCCGTGAGACCGAGCTGCCATCATCCGCGGATGCTATCGAAGATCCCGATCCGGTCGCCCTGCGCCAGGTGGAGGAGCGCGCCACCCTGTTTCGCTTAGTAAACGATTTGCCGGCGGACCAGCATCGCGTCGTCATCATGCGTTTTGTGGAGCAAAGGAGCCTTCGCGAGATCGCCCAGCAACTGCGCCGCAGCGAGGGCGCGGTCAAGCAGCTGCAGTTTCGCGCCCTGGAGAACCTGCGGGCGCGCCTGAGGAGGGCCCATGCCTAAGCGCTCTCTTAGCGAACAGCTCGATCAGGCAGTGCAGGCGCTGCTCTCCCGCCCCGACTCGCTGCTGCCTTCGGCCGACGCCGAACTTGCGCCCCTGCTGAGCGTGGCTGCCGCCCTGCGCGACCTGCCCCGCGAAGAATTCAAGCTGCGCCTGAGATCCGATCTGGAAAGGAGCTCGTCCATGGCCACCCAACCCAAGCCGAAGCCACTCAACTACATTCGCGAAGGTTTCCACACCATCACGCCCTACCTCATCGTGCGGGGTGCGGCGGAGCTCAGCGACTTTCTGAAGGCCGCGTTTGGGGCCAAAGAACGCCTGCGCGTGCCTCTGCCGGATGGCTCGCTGATGCACGCCGAGGCGGAAATAGGCGGCTACATCATCGAGTTCGCCGATTCCAATGATCGCTTCCCGCCCCAGCCCTGCGAAATTCACCTCTACGTCAGCGACGTGGATGCGGTTTATGCCCGTGCTGTGGCCGCCGGCGCAACTCCAGTGTTTGCGCCTGTGAACCAGGACTATGGCGACCGCGAGGGTTACGTGAAGGACAAGTTTGGAAACCAGTGGTATATTGCCACCCCCGTCAGCTGGACTCCGCCCTCCGGCGGCCCGCCCGCGGTGCAGCCCGTCCTGCACCCCCGCGGCGCCGACCAGTCCATGGAATTCCTGAAGACTGCCTTTGACGCGGAGATCCTGGGAGATATTCCCCGCTCGCCCGAGGGCGCGGTGTTGCACGTTACCGTGCAGATTGGCGACAACACGCTGGAAATCGGCGAAGCCCACGGCCAGTTCCAGCCCGTGCCCTGCGCCCTGCACCTCTACGTGCCCGATACTGACGCGCTTTACGAACGTGCCCTGCGCGCAGGCGCCACCTCCATCGAGCCGCCCAACGACAAACCCTATGGCGACCGCAGCGCTGGCGTGAAGGATGCCTTTGGCTTCACCTGGTTCCTGGCCACGCATCTGCGGAACATCGTGCTGCCACTTCCTATTCGCCGGCTGGATTTCTTCACCATCCGCACCGCCAACCTGGAGCGCGCCCGCCGCTTCTACGTTGAGAATCTGCAGTTCCCCGTCCTCGACGAAAAGAAGGGCGAATACTTCCGCGTCGCGATTGCGGGGGCGCCGGTTTGCGTTGACTTCGACGCGGCCTTCGCCGGCCAGCAAGGCAACCAGATCGGCGTTACTGTTACCCACTTGGGCATAACGCGCGAGGGCCTGCGCGCGCGGGGAATCAAGTTCACCGAGGGCCAGAGGGAGAACGAAGCCTGGGTTTCCATCAAGGATCCCGACGGCCACGAGATCATCTTCATCGAGGAGAGATAGCCGGCTCCTGTACACTCAAGCGCGATGGTCATGCTCACCATCGCCGGAGTTGTCGCCGCGGTTATCTGGGCTTACCTGCTGCTGGGGCGCGGCCGCTTCTGGCGGATCGAAAGAATCATAGTGCGAAGCGGCGCGCCCCGTCCGGAGCGCCGCGTGGCTGTCATCATTCCTGCACGCGACGAAGCCGCTGTGATTGCCCAGAGCATCGGGTCGCTGCTCGAACAAGCCGGCGAGTCACTGCACATCTTCCTGATAGACGACGCCAGCAGCGACGGTACCGTCCAGATCGCCCGCCAGACCGCTACTTCGCTCGGCAAACTGGACTCCCTTACCATCGTCGAAGGCCAAACTCTGCCCCCCGGCTGGACGGGCAAGCTCTGGGCCGTCAACCAGGGAGTTAAGGCCGCGCGCAGTTTCGCTCCCGATTCTCTTCTGCTCAGCGACGCCGATATTGTCCACTCCCCGGCCACTATTCCCGCTCTGCTTGCCATTGCGGAAAGCGACGGCTATGACCTGGTCTCCTGCCTGGTCAAGCTGCATTGCCGCGGCCTGGCGGAAAAATTGCTCATCCCCGCATTTGGGTTCTTCTTTTTCCAGCTCTATCCGCCGGCCTGGGTCGCCGATTCCAGGCGTTCAACGGCGGGCGCGGCCGGCGGCTGCCTGCTGATTCGTCCCGAAGCTCTGGCGCGTGCGGGCGGAATCCAAGCCATTCGAGGCGAAATTATTGACGACTGCGCCCTGGCCCGCGCCGTCAAGCGC
>JBLMXE010000208.1:0-4011 GCA_050257615.1 Chlamydiota bacterium
GGTGCTGCCCGGCGCCGCGGCGACGGACCAGCGAAGTAGGCCTGGTTCAGCTCTGGTTTCACCGAGCCGATCATGGCCTCCATCTGCTGGCGAAACGCCTGCTGCTGCAGAAAATTGCGAATTTCCGCCTTGGCCTGGTCCTGCGGCACCATTTGCTTGGAAACCACCTTGTAGACGTAGAACCCGCCGGGATCGTCCAGCAATTGGGAAATCTGGCCGGCCTGCAGCTCGAATACCTGCTGATGATTGGTGGGCAGGCCCTCGCGAGTCAGTTTGCCCAGATTCACATTGGGCGACTGCGACTTGATGCCCGCAGCTTCAAAGGCTTCCTGCTGCAGCTTCTGAAAGTCTCCGCCGGTCGTGGCCTCGGCATGTATCTTCTCGGCCACCGTCTTCATCGCTGCCTCGTCTGCCGCCGCATCCACCTTCGGCAGGGCGCTGGAGCCGGCCTCGGGAACGTGCTGCTTCGATTTGGGGATGAAGATGCGCAGCAGCTCAACTTCCTGGAAGCGAGTGGGATTGTCCTGATAGTACTTGGCGATTTCCGCTTCCGATATGTTGCCCGCTTTTTTCTGCACGCTGCGGGTAAGGTTCTGCGCCAGCAGTTGCAGGGTAGCGAAGCGCATCATTTCCTGGAACTGCGGGTCCTTGTCCAAACCCATTTCGCGGGCTTTCTGCGCGAACAAGAGCAAGCGCGGGTAGGCCTCGGCCAGTTGGCGCTTGGTAGGCAGCGGCATCTGCGGGTTCAGCGCATCTGCCAGCTTCTCAAACTGCGCCCGGGTGATCACCGTCTTACAGCCCGCCTGGCTAGTTTTGGCGGCCCCGGGGGCCTTGCGAGACGCCGCGGCCGGGGAGGGGCACAGTCCCTGGACGGTAATCACAGGGGCGGTAAGCGGCACCTGGCTGGCCGGCACCTTGGGTGCGGGCGCCTCGTCCGGTTCTTGCCGTGGCTGCTGTTGTTCGGCCGCCGGCTTGCCTTCTGCCTTTTGTCCGGAAGCTGCCGGCGCGTTCTGGCCCAGGGCCAATGACGCCAGCAACAGCAGACTCAGCCAAAGATAATGCTTCACATGAACCTCCGATGGAATTGCGTTGTGGAATCCTAGCATACAGGCAGGGTAGAGGCGCTGTGATCTGCCTTGCCGCCCGCTCCCTACCGCCCCGGTGGGAGCCACACCTCAGCGCCGCCGGAAACCGGGGAGCTGAGAACGTGAGGCGTGATGACTACCATCAACTCGTCATCCTCGGTTTGGGTGTTATTAGAGCCCAGGACCTTGTTCACGCCCGGAATCTGCGCTATGCCGGGGATGCCGCTCAGGCTGTTCTGGTCGGTGGTGGAAACCGCGCCCACCACCACGCCCGGCTCTCCGTTCTCCAGCGTGATCATGCCTTTGTATTCGCGCTGGGCGATGACCGGCACCCCGTTAAAACTCTGTCCCAGCAGGCTGCGCAGCTGTATTTCCATGTCCAGGGTCACGCTGGAAGTGCCGTGGATGGCCGGCTTCGCCTTGACCGTCAATCCCAGGTCCTCATAGGAAAACGAGGGAAAGGGCGCCTGGAATGAGCCGTTGGCGATCACACTCGAAAGCGCCGGGCTGTTGAAAATGGGCGCGAAGCTGGCGTTGAGGATGGGGTAGCGCTCGCCCATGCGCAGGGTGGCGGGGTCGGACTGCGAGGCGTGCAGCACCACATGCTGCAGCGTGCTCACCGAAGACTGGTTGTCGGAAAAGGCGGCGCTGATCTGGGGCAAGGTCAGCCCCATCAGCGTCAGGCCGCCGCCAAAAGTTGCAAAAGGCTGGGAAAAGATGGAGGAGCCGGCCTGGTTCTGCAGCTGGGCCAGCAGTCCCTGCAGCGCCTGGCTGTTGGCCGCATTGATGCCCCCGCTGGCAATGAACTGGTTGATGAGCTGCTGGATGTTCTGGCCCCCCAGCAGGGCCAATGCGCCCGCTGGGATGTTAAACATAGTGAACTGAGCCGGGGTGTTCAATCCCAGGGCGCGGGTGAGGGTGCTGCTCACCTGGTACAGCTTGATGTCGAGCAGCACCTGCGGCCGCTGCTCATCCAGGCCCTCCAGCAGGCGGGTGGCGGCTTGCAGCACTTCCTGAGGAGCGCGCAGGGTGATGGTGGAAGTGGCCGGCTGCTGGGTGACGAAGCGTATCTCAAACAGCACCCGCAGCAGGTTGACCACGTCATTGAGCTGCTGCGGCGTGGTGGCATTGGGCACGTAGATGGTGCGCAGCGCCATGCGATCGAACTGGCGGTGGTTCTGCGGCGTATCCGCGGCCACTACCACCTGCTTTTCCGAGAGCGGCGCCCAGAAGGTGTGCGTGACCTGGCCCGCAGTCTGCATGGCGGTGACGAAATTTACGTTATCAATATCGAAACGCACGCGTCGCGAGACCACCGAATCATCCATAGTGGCGCTGATTCCGTAGGCGGCGGCCACCTGCTGCAGCAACATGCGGGAATCGCCGCGGAAGCGGAAATCGCGGCGGCCGGTCTGGGGCTGGAGCTGGATGGTGCCGGCCTGCGCCAGCACGCGCGTCTGCTGGACGGCGGCCGGCGGCGCCCACTCGCTCAGTACATCCCGCATCCGCTGCTGGGCAAACTGGTTGCTGGGATCCAGGTGCAGGGCGCTGCGGAATTGGGCCAGCGCCTGGCTCTGCTGGCCGGCCAGCATCTCCTGGTTGCCGCGCTGCAGGTAGTCGTAAACCAGCTGCTGGCGTGCCACTTCCCGGGTGGTCAGATACTCGGTGTGGGCCGGGTCCAGGCGGGCTGCGCGCTCGAAAAGGTCGTAGGCTTCCTCGTTCTTGCCGGCAGCCCGCAGCTTCAGGCCGCGGGAAAAAACGCGGCGCGCCTCCTTTCGCTCCTGCGCCGTAACCCGGTGCTGCATCCCCGCGGGGACGGCCGGCGGCGTATCACCGGCGTAGGCTGCCAGACTCCCGAGCAGAACGATGCCAATCAGGATGCGCACTTGTAGGATGATTCTACCCGTCCCGAGCTGGTTTGGCTGCGCTTACCGTACCTTGAAGTTCAATAACATCCCTGGCCAGAGGGACAGTCTCCTCCTGGGTTTCTGCCGTTGGTGGGTTTTCGGCAGTGGAAAGAGGTTTCAAGGTTTCAAAGTTTCAAGGCTTCAGCAATCGTCAATCGTAAATTGTCAATCATCAATGGCTTGCAACAGCTCGCTGCAGCAGCCCACGCAGGCGTCAGGCGCCAGAGCGAGAAGGTTGGCGCGGGTGAAAATCCCCGTGGCCACCGCCAGGACAGGGCTGCCCACCTGGCGGGCGGCCTCAATGTCGGCGGGCGTGTCGCCCACAAAGCATGCCCGGACCCCGGTCCCCAGCCGCTTTTGCACTTCTTCCAGGCCGTGACGGAAGATGTCTGCCCGCAACTCCCGCTCTCCACTGAACGAACCGAAAGCAAAAAATTGCCGGATGCCCGCGGTCTCGAGTTTCAGCCAGCCGATGGGCTCCAGATTGCCGGAAACCACCCCCAGCAGCTTGCCGGCCTGGTGCAAACTCGCCAGCAGTTCGGGAATAGAAGGGCAAAGCTCAGGAGCCATGCTACCGGCGTTGCGGCTGGCCGCGGCGCACATGCAGGCGATGGCCGCCGGCAGGTTGCTTTGGAATTCAGTGTCGGAAAGCCCGGCCCGGCGCGCCACCGCCCGCAGAATGCCGAGATCGGTATTGCCGTGCACAGGCACGCCATCAATGCTGGAATCAATTCCATAGACCTCGCGCACGGCGGCGTGAAAGGCGCTGTAGTGCACGCCGTCGCGGGAGTTGAGCAGGGTGCCGTCAATATCGAAGAGATAGGCGTCGGCCGGCGGAAGTACGCCGGCGGCTTGGCGAGAGAGATGTTCCACAATTTCTGGGCAAGCCGGAAGCGGTCGCTACTTGCCGCCGCCCACCTGCTCCACCATGAGGCGCTCGATGGCGGTGGCGCGGCCGCTGCTTTCGTCGCAGTCAATCAGCGCCGCCGCCAGCTTCACGTTGCCGGTGGCCGCCTCGA
>JBLMXE010000209.1:0-6312 GCA_050257615.1 Chlamydiota bacterium
TGAAGCCCACGGTGATGGCGTGCCGCTGCGCTCCCATGTAAGAATGCGCCCACACCTGATGGGTGAGCGCGTTGTAAAAGGGAAACAGCGGCATCATGGCAGTTGCGATGATTAGCCACACATATGCCGCCTGGATGAATTTGAAGCTGCGGTCAGGAGTCCCTGGTCGCCCAAACACGCCCAGCTGGCCCGCCAGCAGCACCGCCCACAGCGGCATCATCAGATAGGCCAGCTCCAGACCCATGGCGAAGTACCAGTCGTGCGTAGTCAAAACTGCCACGTAGCTGACGATGTCCAGCACTAGACTGAAATTCATCAGCGCGAAGATCAGGCCGAGGCGATCCCGTCGCGGTGGCGCCAGCGCATAGACCCGGGGCACAAACCGCTGGCTCACTCCGGCAATAACCAGCGCGGCAAAGCCCAGCACCTGTATATCGCGCAACGGGCCGTCAATCCGGGCGATGCGGTGGATCAGTTCGCTCTGGGTCATGGCCGTGGCCTTAGCGAAGAAAAACACGTCACTGATAATCGCCTGCAGAAAGAACCAGCCGAACGACGCCAGCAGAAATTTTTCGTAGGGATTGTGCGGCTCAACCGACTGCCCCGCCGTGCGGTAGATGATGAGCAGGAACAAACTGATAGCTGCCAGCTCCACCACCGCGGCAAATCCGCCCAGCGCCAGCGCCGCCGGCCGCGGCTGCAGCATCTCGGCGGTCATGCGCGCCACAATGCCTGCCAGCATCAGGTAGAAGCTGGCATTGGCCAGTTCCGGGCGCCAGAGGCCGGTGTTCTTGAAACGCGGAAACGACTGGTAGGCGAATCCCATCACAAACAAGCCCACCCAGCCAAAAATCATGGCGTGAGCGTGGGCGTGAATCGCGGGCAGCAGGTGCACCTGCAGAAACGTCCCCCCCAGCGCTATCTGTGCCAGGTTGACCGCGCCCCACAGGCCGCCCACGCTCAGCACGATGCCAATTCCGGCCTTGAAGAACCGGCGGTAGATGAAGTCGGGCAGCGACTCCTCGTACACGTAGGGCGCGCGCGGCTTGCGCAGTTCGTCGTTCAGCTCGCGCACCAGCTGCTCCACATCCACCTGGTGAACCGAGGCAAAGAACTCCAGCGATTCAACGGGTCCATGGGCGCCGCCACAGCCGCGCAACCCATGCTCGTCGAAGATGCGGCGCGCTTCCGGGCACTGCCGGACAACTTCCGCTACGCTGGTTTCTTTGGTGATTTCGCTCATAGCCTTCCCTCGCTCGATTGAGGGTAGGGGGAGGGGAGGCGAGGGGCGATGACTTAGGTCACAGGAAAGCACTCAGCAGTCAGCAATCAGCATTCAGTCCCTAGAGCAGGTCGCCACTTCCCTTAACTGCCTGACTGCTGAGTGCTGATTGCTGACTGCTTGCTACCACCGAAATGACGCGACTAGCAGCGTGCCGAAAGCCACCGACTGTGCCAGTTCGCTCCAGCCCAGGCGACGCACCGACAACGGCTGCGCAGTGCGCACAAACCACGTGAGTCCACGGACGAAAACGGGCACAAAAGCGAGCAGCGCCAGCCAGGGCAGCCACTCCAACCTCGCTGCTGCGACCAGTGCGGCAGCCAAGCCGGCTTGTCCGGCCACAAAGGCTCGGCCACGGCGCAGTTTGTCGCCAGCCCCCTGAGCCCGGGCCGCATGAATGCGCACCTGCACAAAATGAATCTGATCGCCGGCAAACAGCCAGTTGGCCAGCCACAGTGCCGCTGCCGTAGAGTCAAACTGGCCGGTTACCACGCAGTAGGCAGCGGGCGCCGTAGCAGTCAGGCCGATCGCGCCTGTCACCTGCGCTGCCATCCGCAACCGGCGGCCCAACTTTTTCAGGACGGCCTGCCCGCTGAACGCCAGAACCGAGATCGCTCCCAGCGGCAACAGATCGCGGTTTCGTCCATTCCAAAACAAGGCGGCGAACATGAGTACCGCCACCGCCGAGAGCGACAATACGAAGGCCAGCACCACCCGCCGCTCGGTCGCTGTTTGCGCGCGCATCGGCGTCGTTCCCAGCCAGCTTTCCAAGGGGGTTCGCAGCCAGAACACCGCCATGGCGGCGACGACGAAGATTATCAGCGGGACCGCCTGCCCGCCCCTCAGGCCCACCGCGGCGCCGGTGGCCAGCGGCACCAGCAGCATGCCCCAGGCGCCATGCTCGCGTGGCACCACCAGCGCCCTCAAGCGTGGGCCGGGGATTGCTACCGAACCAAGACTCAATGACATATTCATTTGCTGAAATCCCAATCTACCGCAGAGATGCAAAGGCCCCCGAATAACTGCAAAAAGAAAAGTGACCCTCGGCGCTCTCGCCGGCGAAAAGAGATTGCGGGAGCGTGCGGCGCTTGCTGCGCTGGTTTTCGCAGATGGTTTCGCACCTCACACTCCCGCAATTTCTCTACAGCGCCGACGCCGGCGCCCCCTTGCCCTCTTTGCTCTTCTCCTCGCTTCGCGGCTGATAAATGCAGAACGGCTCTTCGTCCAGGAAGTCGCCGGTGGCGGCAAAAGCGCGCGCCCGGCAGCCCATGCAGATGTTGCGGAATTCGCAGCAACCGCACTTCCCCTTCAGGTTGCCGGTGTCGCGCAATTGCTCGAAGACCAGCGATTTCTCCCAGATTTCGGCAAATGTCTGCCGCCGCAGGTCGCCCGCCAGCACCGGCAGGTAGCCGCAGGGATAAATTTCACCCTCGTGAGAAATGAAGCACACGCCGGTTCCCGCCAGGCAGCCCTTGGTCATGGCGTTCATGTCGCCGGGATGGCCATGATGCGTGCCAGCCGGATGGTCAGGACGCGGCGCGGCAGAGCCATGAATCACCACGCCCGTCGAGCCCGGCATCGCCATCTCCGTCGGCCCGATCGTCCCGGGAATGGGTCGTTCTTCTACCGGAACAGCCTGCTTGCGTTCCCCATTCATCCCCCGGCGTTCGGCCGCGCGCCGCTGCCGAACCACCCGGAAGTAATGTGGCGCGCACGTAGCTTTCAGCTCGATGCCGCCCTCCAGAGAACGATCGTAGAACCAGTTCAGCATCCGCTCATATTCTTCCGGCGCCACCATCTGCTCAGCGGCGATATCTACCCCGCAGCCAACCGGCACCAGCAGGAAGGTATGCAGCGCATCCGCCCCCACGCCCTTGGCCAGTTCCAGCACCTGCGGCAACTGGCGGGCATTGTGGCGTGCAATGGTCATGTTGATCTGCACTGACATGCCCAGGGCTTTCAGGTTGCGCAGCCCCTGCACCGCCGCGTCAAAGGCCCCGGGAATGCCGCGGAAGGTATCGTGGGTGAGCGCGTCCGCTCCATCCAGGCTGATGGAAACGCGGCGCACGCCTGAATCCACAATCATCCGCGCCACTTCCCGGGTGACCAGCGTGCCGTTGGTGGCCAGGGCCACGCGCAGCCCGCGCTCGGTTCCATAGCGTGCTAACTGGAAAATGTCGGAGCGGTAAAGCGGTTCGCCCCCGCTGAGCACCAGGATGGGATTGCCGGCCGCGGCGATCTGGTCAATGATGCCGAGCGCCGTCGCCGTGCTGAGGTCCGAAGGAGAACTGAGCTCGGTGGCGCTGGCGCGGCAATGAATGCAGCGCAGATTACAGCCCTTGGTCACTTCCCAGAAGATCAGTCTGGGCGAAGTCTTGCCCTCCGCCTGCCCGCTGCCGTGTGCCATGGTGCTCTCCTTTTCCCGCCCGCAGCCCACATCCCTGCTGCTCCTACCATAGAAAAGGGGCGCACCTCAGGCCGTGACCTATATCACGACAAATTGTGATCCCGATCACCAGGTGTACGCAGCGCCTGAAAGCGCTGGACAATAGCGGCCGAACGCCATGGCTAAAAGCCCTGATACGAATCGCCTTTGGGACTGGTTGCTTAACCTGGTTTCGTATCAGGGCATGACTTTCAGTCGTGCCGATATGCGTCTCCTTAACCACCGGCTTCAGCTGCTGCAAGCTCGAGAAACAGCTCCCTACGGCCCCACTCCCCCCGTATGGCAGTCGCTGCAATTCACCGCGCTGATGTCGCCCAGGTCCACCGGGTGCTGGAACGCAGTCCCTTCAATGGACGTGGGCTGCGTGCTCCCCTCTTCCTGATTGAGAATGGTGTGGCAGATAGTGCAATCCTTACGGATCGTCTTGCCGTCGGCGCTCATGTGCTGGCCGTCATGGCAGCGGAAACATCCGGCGAAATAGAAGTGTCCGATGTTGTCGGGATGGGTCTTCCAGTCAATCTTCATCTCAGGAAACGTCGTCGTGCGATATATCCGCTGCAGCTCTGTAATCGCATCACGAATTTCCAGCTGCTTGCTGCTCTCCAGCTGCGGATACTTGCTGGTATAGAAGTTGTGGATTGAGGTGGCAATTCCCGACACAGCCTGGTCGGTGGTGGCATAGCTGGCGGTCAGCGCGGTCACGCCCTGCTGCTTGATGTAGGGCAGCGAGGCGTCAATCCGCCGCGACAGCAGCGATTGGTCCACCGCGCGATCGGGCGGCACGTAGATGTGCGTGGGCCGGTTGTGGCAGTCCACGCAGTCCATGCGCCGGCGCGGCAGCGTTTCAATCTGCGCCTTGGTCAGCGGCGCATCCTTGGCCATGTAGTCGGTCACCCCTCCCTGCATGTCTTTGACGTGCACGTAGGGAATGGTCTCGCGCGTCTTGTCGGAGGTCACATAGGTGATTTCGTTGGCGATGTTCATGTGCCAGTGAATCCCCGTGGTCATGCCCACTCCGGGATCTCCCCCGCCGGTTTTGATCAGCATCCGAATCTGCCGCGGCGTGTTCTTTTCGTCATAGCCGTAGTGCGTAATCACCTTCAGCTGCGCCCCATAAAACTTGCGCGGCCAATGGCACTGCTCGCACGTCTCCTGCGCCGGCCGCAGGTTCTCCACCGGCGTGGGAATTGGCCGGGGAAAGCGGTTGAACAGGGTGGCGTACACCTGGCGCGCGCCGGAGAGCTTGGAGCGCACATACCAGGTGGCGCCCGCGCCCACGTGGCAGTCCACGCAACGCACCCGGGCGTGCGGCGAAAGCTGGTAGGCGGTGTATTCCGGGTTCATCACTGAGTGGCAGAGCTGCCCGCAGAACTGAACCGAGTCCGTGAACTCATAACCGCGGTAGCTGCCCACCGCGCTCAGCACCACGAATACAATCACAAAGCTGAAGAAGAACGCCACCGTGCTGCGCTGCGCCGGCTCATTCAGATCAATCTGCGGATAAACCGGCCCCTCAACCCCAGCCGCCCGCAGGCGCTGCCGACGCGCGAGGTACATGCCCAAGGGGATCAGCGCCAGTCCCAGAATTAAGAACCCCGGCAGGATCATGTAGGCCAGAATCCCCACATAAGGGCTGTGCCGCGCCGAGAAAACATCAATCAGGAACAGGAAAAGGATGTTGGCCAGGCTGACCAGAGCCAGCGCCGCACCAATCGCGGCCAGCGGATGCCGGAAACGGTTGATGATTCGGTTTCGCCTCTGGTCAGCTTCTAGGTGTGCATCGTTATCCATGACGTCCATGATCGGGATTCATCCCCCATTTAGCTGGCGTCATTCCGAGGCGGCTCGCACCGCCCTTCACCGCTTGCCTGACGCCACTTCTTCACTCGATTCCTTCGTTTGGGCTTCCTTCTTCGCCCCCATCCCCTTTTCGGCCCTGTCTTCATTGCCCGGCTTCGCTGTTTCCACCTCGGTATGACTCTCCGCCGTCGCTTCTGCCCGGCTGGCCTCCAACAGCGTCTTCGCATCCAGCCCGTGCTCTTCCCGGTAGTGATCCAGCGACATCTTGCCGTCGTACCACGCCCAGTTCATGGGATAGGTGTCGGGATCGAAGAACACCTGGTAGAAGTGCCACGCCAGAATCGCCAGCGTAGCCAGCACCGCTTCATAGAAGTGGACTGCCGCCGCCACATCCAGCCACCAGCGTGGGATCAGGTCGCCTACCGTCACCTTGGCCCAGAGCATGATGCCCGTGGTTGCCATGATCACCATGCCCCACACCAGCGCCCAGTACTCCGCTTTTTCGGCGTAGTTGAAGCGCCCGAATTGCGGCTTCTCCGTGCGGAATCCCAGGTAGTGAGTCACGTTCTCCAGCAAGTCGTGCGCGTCTTTCATGCCGGGCAGAAAATCGCGCACCAGCCGACGGCCCTCGCGGCTCACCGCGGCATAAACCATGTGATAGATGCCCAGCGAAATCAGCACCACCGCCGCTACCCGATGCACGATACCGCGCACCGTTTCTCCGCCCACCATGGCGGCAAACCAGGAGTCGGGGAACTTGAGCGCAAACCCGGTGATCACCAGC
>JBLMXE010000210.1:0-5176 GCA_050257615.1 Chlamydiota bacterium
AGGCTGACGGTCGAAACCGGCGCGGCGATGCGCACGCCCTGGGGCAGCTTGCCGGGTTCCCAGAAGATCAGCGGCACATGGATGAGCTCGCGGTAGAGGGCATTGAGGTGGTCCATGAAGCCGTGCTCGTTGAACTCCTCGCCGTGATCGGAGGTAATCACCACCAGCGTGTTCTTATCCAGGCCACGCTGGTGCAGTTGCTGGAAGAATTCGCCCAGTTCCGTATCCACGTACTGGATGGCTCCGTCATAGGCGTCCATTTCACCCTGGCGCTGCGCGGGGGTGAGGCGAGCAAACCAGTCCCAGGCCAGGGGCATGGGCCCGGCGGGGTGAGGCAGTTTGGTGAAGCGATGCAGGTAGGGTTCCGGGGGTAAATAGGGATCGTGAACGTCGTAGTAATTAAGGAACACGAAGAAGGGACGGCGGCGGTCAGACTCGATCCAGCGCAGAGCGTGCTGGTTGATCTGGCGGGCGCTGCGGCGGCCAATACGATCTTTGGCCACATGCAGGCGGTAGAGCAATTTCTCCACCCGCTCCCCATAATAAGTTTGCGGAAAGGCGGCGGCTGGAGACTCGAAATCATCTTCGAAATGAATGAAGCCCCGTCCCAGGCCGGTGCGGCGGGAGAAAAAGTAAGTGCTGGCGGAGAAGCCGGCCGTGCGGTAGCCCAGGCGCTGGAAGGCTTCGCCCAGCGTGGGATAGCGGAGGGTGAGAGTGGAATCAATGAAGCGCGCGCCGTGTTCGTGGGGATAGCGTCCGGTGAGCATGGAGGCGTGCGAAGGCAGCGTCCAGGAAGAGGGCGCCATTGCGTTTTCGAAGAGCACGCCTTGGGAGGCGATGCGGCTCAGATTGGGGCTGGTGGGACGGGAGTAACCGTAAGTCGAGAGATGATCGGCGCGCAGGGTATCCACGACGATAACCAGCACGTTGGGTGAGCCCGCAGCGGCGGCAGGCAGGCGGGCAATTTGCCGCGCTTCGTGCATTCGCTGCACCAGCGGAATCGCGATGATGCACACTGCGGCCACAGCGGCCACCCAGGGCAGACTGCTTCTCTGGATTCGGCGACCGCCAGGACGAGCCAGCAGCAGAGTGAGCCCCACGGCCAGCAGCAGAGCCAGGAACATTACACCGACCGTCTCCGCCAGCGGGTGGGCGAGAATGGCTACGAACCAGTCATGCGGCAAGCTGGCCTCAACCACCGGCGAAACCACGCGCAGCCAGTCGAAGAACATCAGCCAGGCGAACAAGCAAGCGGCGCGCGCAAACAGCGAGGGGCGGCCGGTCAGAGACTTGCGCAGCGCCAGAATGGGCAGGCAGACAATCAGCGCCAAAACCACGTCAACCGGAATTGGAACCCACGCGAGGTCAAGAATGCGCAGATGGCGGACATGAAAGAATAAGAGACCTTCCACCAATCCCGTGATTAAGCCGAACCAAAGGGCGATGATCAGTAGGTCTTTGCTGGAGGTATCATCCTTGGGGCGCGGGGCGGTAGCTGGCTGCATATGGAGGGGCGGATCGAGGGGCCCAGCTATCAGGAATCCGACTGGGAAAGTTCGGCTGAACCCATATGGTGACAGCATATCATGCGGGTTCGCCGCTGTTGCGGTCCGCGGGATAGCTGCGCGCCCATAGTATAATTCTGAAACTCCAGCGATCTCGCGACGCGGACATTCAGTTGAGCATTCCTGCCACCCAGCCCACGGCGTCCTCCAGCGATTTGGGCTCCACCGCAACTCACGTCCCGGGCTGGCGAGCCTTGCACGACCGTCAATTCTGGGTTCTCTGGCTGGAGCACTCCATTTATCTGGCGTTGCTGGTCATGGCACTGGCTGAGCCCTTTTCCACCGGGACTGTGCTTTTCATTTTTCGGATCGCTGCCGGCTTGTGGCTGCTGAAGCTGATTCTGACCGGCTTCCAGGTGCGGCGCGACCCCCTGGCCCTGCCCCTGCTGCTGTTCCTGGCGGGCGCCGGTATTTCCACGGTGTTCTCCTACGCGCCCCTGCTCAGCTGGGAGCGGATGGGATGGTACAGCCTGGCGCTTGTTTTCTTTCTGGTTACTCAAAATGTGAAAGCCGGGCCGCAGTTGAAGTGGCTGGTGATCGCGCTGCTGCTCTCAAGTTCCATTACCGCGATTCAAACCGGGTGGCAGTTTACCGCAGGAATCGGCACCCGGTTGCTGAACGTGGCGCCGGGAGCGATGAGCGAGGCGGGCCTGCGTCCCCGCGACATTGTGCGCGAAATCAACGGCCACTCCGTACGGCGGCTCTGGCTGTGGCGCCGGGCTTTGCATCTGACTGACCACGATGCGGTCTTGCACATGCGCGTGGCGCGTCCCTTTCCCGGCGGGCTGAATTACTACTACACCGCTGTGCCCCGGGCTGCCATTGATGCCTGGCTTCGGACCCCCGGCCAACTGGTGGCCCAGGGGTATCCTCTGCGCGCACAAGGGCACTTCTATCACGCTATCCCCTATGCCGGAATGCTCATGGAAATTGCGGCCCTGTGCTGGGGATTGCTGCTGGCCAGCGGGTGTGCCAAGAAGGGCAAACGCGTGCTGCTGGCGCTAATTTTTGCAGCCTTGGCAGCGAGCTTGTGGGCCACCGTGACGCGCTCCTACGTGCTGGCACTCCTGGCTGCCTGCTTGGTGACCTTGTGGATGACTCGATCGAAGGCGCGTCTTGTGGCCATCGCGGCCGCAGTGGCCATCCTGATAGCCGGCTCGTTCTGGATTCGGGACCAGCGCCGCCTCTCCTGGTTTAATAGCCGGGAACCGGGCACCGAGTTTCGCATGATGATGTGGGAAGCCAGCCCACGCCTGATCCGCCAGCACCCGCTGCTGGGCATCGGACTCGACAGCGTGCAGTTGCCCGGCAACCCCTTCGGTATTGAAGCCTACAGGCTGTTTCCTTTAAAGCACGCCCACTTCCATTCCACCTACATCGAGCTGGCCGTAGACTGCGGGCTGCCGGTTCTGGGCCTTTGGCTGTGGCTGATGGTGGCCTATTTCCGCCACCTGCGGCGTCTGTTGCAGGCCAGCACCCGCGCCAGTTGGTTCTACCGCGGCCTGGTGATGGGAATCTTTGCCGGCGCCCTCGCCTTCTATCTCGGCTGCCTGGTGCAGTATACGTTGGGCGACGGCGAAGTCATGCCCCTGGTGTGGCTGTTCATGGGCTGCTCGGTGGTGCTATGGCGGTTGCTCTCGGATTCGGGCGAAATTGCCGATAGCGAAACGCGGTGCGGGCCGTGACGGGGACACTCCCGAAGTGCTCTTCAAAACATGCCCTGCTGAAGAGCCAGTCTCACAGCGTCCGGGACTCGTCCTGACAGGCTGGAAGCCCCCCAGGACTGCTGTCTTCGGCTTTCGCTCCTGCAGGGCTGATTTGTTGGAGCATCGCGGGCGTGGCGCCTGCGCCCCAAAAGCTCCTCACACGACAATCCCAGAGAGCATGAGGAGGCACGACTGAAGTCATGCCCGCCAAGGCAACTTGTGAATTTCTGCCCGGGCTAGAGGCCGAAGGTGCAGGACTCAATAGCCCTAAGAGCAGTACACAGGTTTCCCAGCGCAGCACGGGGTTCAGGGCTGAATGCTGAGTACTGACGGCTGAGTGCTGGTCCGCACACCCGCCATGTTCACACGTCACAGTGCCGTGCGACCTCGTCCTCCTAAAATCCAATTGTGGTTGTAACTCCAGGACGAGGGCGCAACATGTCATTTTCCTACATTGTGCTGGGAGCGGGACGGCAGGGGATAGCGGCGGCTTATGACTTGGCGAAGTTCGGCGACGCGGCCCGGATCACGCTGGCGGATGCGCATTTGGCGCTGGCGCAGGAGTCGGCGCAACGAGTCAATCAGCTGCTGGGCCGGCACGCGGCCGAAGCGGCGGCTCTGGACGCGAGCGATCACCGCGCCGTGCACCGTGCTCTGAAGGGCTACGATGTGGCGCTCAGCGCCGTGCCGTACTTCTTCAACTTGGATCTGACGCGGATCGCCATCGCCAGCGGCGTTTCCTTTTGCGATCTGGGCGGCAACACCGATATCGTCCGCCAGCAGCACGCTCTGGATGCGGAAGCGCGCCAGGCGGGCGTGCGCGTGGTTCCGGATTGCGGCATGGGGCCGGGCATGGGCAATACGCTGGCGGTGTATGCCATGAGCGTGCTGGACCGCGCCGAGCACGTTTACGTCTATGACGGAGGCCTGCCCCAGCGCCCCGCGCCGCCCTGGAATTACCAGCTGACTTTCAGCATCGAGGGCCTGACCAACGAGTATTACGGCGGCATGACTGTGCTGCGCGAGGGCAAGCTCACCCACATCCCCTGCTTCACCGAACTGGAAATGGTGGAGGTGCCGCCGCTGGGCAAACTGGAGTGCTTCTTCATCGCCGGGGGCGCCTCCACCGCGCCCTGGACCTTTGCCGGCAAGCTGCAGACCTATGAGCTCAAGGTGCTGCGCTATCCCGGCAATTTCGCGCAGCTGAAGGCGTTCTCCGACCTGGGCCTGTTCGAGACCAGGCCGGTGAAGGTGGATGGCAGGGAAGTGGTGCCGCGGCATGTGTTCCATGCGCTGTTCGAGCCGCAAGTGCGGGCGGAGGTTATCAAGGATGTGTGCATCATCCGCGTGCGCGCCGTGGGCCAGAAAGATGGAGCCGAAGCGGAGACCACGGTGGAAGTGATGGACTACTACGACGAGGCCACCGGGTTTTCCGCCATGCAGCGGACCACCGGCTGGCACCTCTCCATTGTGGCCGCCATGATGGCGCGCGGCCAGATTGGGCCGGGCTCGCAGCCCGTGGAGGTAGCAGTTCCCGGCGACGCGTTCGTGCGTGAAGCTCGCAAGCGTGGCTTCCGCATCCGGGAGTCCATCGCGGAGAGCGCCAGCCCGGAGATGATGGCGAGTACGGCTGACTAAGAATCGCTGTCGGCCATCGGCTCTCGGTCGTGGACCCTTCTTCGTAAACAACCAGCCGAACCAACGCAAGCTTCCGGATAGGTGCAGTTACAATCATGGGGATGCAGGTGGAACGCTGGAATCCCGAGCGTGACGGCGCTTTGAGCGAGCAGGCGCTGCGTCGCAAGCTGGAGTTGCTGGGTTATAGCGTAACTCGCTACACCTACCCGCCGGGCACGTTTTTCCCGCCGCACGCGCATTCCCAGGACAAGATGGACGCCGTGGTCT
>JBLMXE010000211.1:0-3552 GCA_050257615.1 Chlamydiota bacterium
CGTGCCAATCCGCGTCTATCCGCGACGAGGAATTTTTTCGGCGGTGGATGAGTGGCCGCTGGAAGAAGAAGCGGCTATCAAGGTTTGTAGAACAGCGCGAAGAATTCCACGATCAGGATGACAACCACCGCCATTTCCACGGCAAACGCGCGCGCCTGGTGGAACTGGTCCACCATGAAGCGGTAGAGGTCTTCGGCAGTGCGGATCTTCTGGTTGACCAGGTTCTTGTAGTCAATCACGCCCACCTTGGCGGCAGCCAGGCGGTAGAGGCGGGCGGAGAACATGTCGCTCAGGAACTTGATGGCATTGTCGGCGCGCTCCGAAAGCTCGGTCACATCCAGCAGCACCGTGTGCAGGCGGGTCGCCTCGCGTGCCAGGCGCCAGCGCCGCCACAGCCTGGTGCCGCGGTCGAACAGGCGGTACACGCCCTCCAGTTCGCGGGTAAGCAGTTCGTCGTAATGGCGGAACTCCAGCAGCTGCGAGTTGGCGTACTCCAACAGTTCGGTGGCAGTCTCGGCCCCCGTGGCTGTGTCGTAAACGAAGGCCGCGTTCCAGCCAATCACCGCCAAGTCATTGGGGTAGTAGGAGATGGCGGACTGCAGCACCTCATTGCGCTCGTTGTCGGAGATCGCCCCGGTCTCGCCGCGCACAATTTGCGCGATCGCCCCTCCCTGCTTAGCCAGCAGTTCCGTAGCTGAGGGATTGCCCGCCACCTCCCGCGCCTGGAAGATGAAGTAGTCCTCGCTCAGCCAGTCTTTGTAGGGTTTCACCAGCGCTGCGGTCGCGCGCTCCAGCTTCTGTTTGGCGATGGCGCTGGCGTGGCGGTCGAAATCGCCTTCCCACATCCAGCTGCTGGCCAACTGCACCAGGCTTTGCCACTCTCCGGCAAATGGCAACTCGAAGATGATGCTGACCACCCCGTAGTCGTAGTACTTGATCTGGGCTTCCAGGCGTTCCCCGTGGGCCAGGACGATGGGGTCCACTCGCTCCACCACCGGCGGCCGGGCAAAGCGCACGTAGGCGGGGGCGGCGCTCTTGAAGGCGGGAGCCACCGGCCGGGCGCCGACGATGCGCCGCAGTTCGTCCAGGCGGATCTCCTCGCAGACGTCGTAGAGGATCATCACCAGAATGGAGCCCTGCACCGGCACCAGGGCAGGCACGATCTCCTGCGCCTGGCTCTGCGCCGCAGGCTGGGGCAGGGTCTGGATGGGCGCCTGGTCCTGGGTGGCCGGAATGGCTACTTGCTCCGCCATAACATTGGTTATTATCCGGGCCGGGGTGTAGGGAAGGCAACGGGTAGACCGGCCTCATTTGAGCTAAGTTATTGCCATTATTGCACTTATATTGCAGTTTATAGCTGCGCTTGTGCCCTCGGATTGGTGCGACGGCGGGTTACCGCGGGTGACACTGCTACACTGCGACAGATGATTCCGGGCTTCGCCACCTCCGAAGGAACGGCGCGCTACCGTGATCGCTTTTCCAAGTTCCGGGACGCCGGACACTTCCGCCGTCCGCAGTCAGTACCGGGCTTAGGCGAGTTGTGGCTGCCTTCCATTGGCTTGGGAACTTACCTGGGAGAGGCCGACGACCAGACTGACGCTCTCTACCGGGAGGCCATCGCCACTGCCCTGCGTTCCGGCATCAACCTGCTCGATACCGCCATTAACTACCGCCACCAGCGCTCCGAGCGGGCCATTGGGGCGGTTTTGGGCGAACTCGTGGGCAGCGGCGAATTGCGGCGGGACGAGGTCCTGGTCTGCAGCAAGGCCGGTTTCCTGGCCTTCGACGGGGTAATGCCCGCCGACATGCGCGGCTACTTCATGCGCGAATACGTCCGGCCCGGCATCCTCGACCCCCAGCAGGTGGCGGGCGGCAGCCACTGCATGGCGCCACGCTATCTGGCTGACCAGATTGAGCGCTCGCGCCGCAACCTGGGGCTGGAGACCGTTGACGTCTTCTACATCCACAATCCCGAATCGCAGCTGGCCGAGGTGGAGCGCCCGGCTTTCCGCGAGCGACTGCTCGCCGCCTTCACCATGCTGGAAGAGGCAGTCAAGCAGGGCAAGATCCGGTACTACGGGGTAGCTACCTGGAACGGCCTGCGCCTGCGCGAGGAGGAGCGGGATTACCTCAGTCTGGCCGCCCTGCTGGACATTGCCCGAGCGGCGAGCGGCGAGCAGCACCACTTCCGCTTTCTGCAGCTGCCCTTCAACCTGGGCATGACCGAGGCCTTCGCCCGCGCCAACCAGCTGTTGGATGGCGAAAGAATGTCGGTGATTAAGATGGCAGCCCGCGCCGGCCTGGCCGTGGTGGGCAGCGCCACCCTGCACCAGGGCCAGCTCATTCGCAATCTGCCCGACTTTGTGCGCCAGGGCCTGGGCATGACGACGGACGCCGGAAACGCTATTCAGTTCTCGCGCTCCGCCCCCGGCCTGGCTACCTCATTGATCGGCATGGGCTCACGCGATCACGTCCTCCCCAACCTGGAGCCCGCGTCCCACCCTCCCACCCCGCCCGAGCAGTGGGCCAAGCTGTTTGGGGCGCGGTAAGGCAGTTGCCAGTTCTCAGTATGGCCGATGCTTGGTCCCCAGCGGATCGTCGGCTGGTACACGATTCAGAAACTAAGATTTCGGCGCCACTCGTAAGAAATCTTCTTTACTCACGGTCTTAGAGACGATTTACCGCAACGAATGCCCACTTGCTAACAACTCCCCTGTCAATTTTGCCAGATCAAGCGCCGGTGCGAGCACCTTAGGCTCAATGCATGTTTTTCGGAACCGCATTTCTTGCGGAAGGAAGGCTTCGATGAGGAAATATCTTCTACACACACTGCTGCTCGCCGGAATCCTGTGCGCGCCGGCATGGGCGCAAAGAGTGGAAATTTTCGGAGGAGCCCAGTTTGAGCATTTAGAGTCCAGCTATAACGCCGTGGGATGGAACGCGTCGGTGACTGGAAATTTCAAACATGTGCTGGGGATTACGGGAGACTTCAGCGGTGTGTATAACTCGCACAGAACTAATTCTTCGGTTTATACCTACACCGTTGGGCCCGTGCTCACGGCACGTCTGCCGGTAATCCAGCCCTTTGTGCATGCCCTGTTTGGCGGGGCCACGGTGTCCAGTGGCGGGGCCAGTTCCAGCGCCTTTGCCATGTTTGTTGGCGGGGGCTTAGACATTGGACTGAGGAAAGGCATCGGATTTCGCCTGGTACAGGCGGATTGGCTGATGACCAAGTTTGCCGACCAGACCCAAGACCGCCAGGGCAGAGTTTCGGCCGGCATCGTTCTGAAGTTTTGAGCGGGGGCCCACATTTGGCCGCCGGAGATTTGCAGCCCGTCAGTGCCGGTTCACCGCGGGCAAATAGGGCACCCTTACGGCTTTGGAACTAGGCTTCCTGCTCGACGCCGTCGTCCTTCCAGGTGTAGCCGCAGGCGTCACAGCTCCAGTTAAATTTCGAGTTGGCAGTTGCGTCCTCTGCAGACTCCCCGTCCAGACCCTGGAAGACGATCTCGGTGGAATGGCATTTGGGACAGTGGGCGACGTATTCGGGTT
>JBLMXE010000212.1:0-8708 GCA_050257615.1 Chlamydiota bacterium
TTCACCCACGACAGCATCGGCTTGGGCGAAGACGGGCCCACGCACCAGCCCATCGAGCATCTGATGAGCCTGCGCGCCATTCCCAACCTGAGCGTCATTCGGCCAGGAGACGCGAATGAGACCGCCGAAGCCTGGCGCATCGCCATTCAGCGGCAGCGGCCTATAGCCATGGCATTGACTCGGCAAAAACTGCCGGTTCTGGACGCGCAGCGCTATCCCATTCGCGAGGGCGTAGCCAAGGGAGCCTACGTGCTGGCGGAAGCTGAAGGCGGCAAGCCGCAAGTGGTGCTGATCGCTACCGGTTCCGAGGTGCCGCTGGCGTTGGCTGCGCGCGAGGAACTCGGGAAGCAGAAGATCGCGGCCCGCGTGGTTTCCATGCCCTGCTGGGAATTGTTCGACCAGCAGCCGGCGGACTATCGCAAACAGGTGCTGCCGCCGGGCGTGCCCAAGCTGGCCATTGAGGCGGGCGCAACCCTGGGCTGGTGCCGGTACGTGGGCGAGAACGGCGATGTGATTGGTCTTGACCGCTTTGGCGCTTCCGCTCCCGGCAATGTAGCCATGGAGAAGCTGGGCTTCAACGTGGCCAACGTGGTGGAGCACGCGCGCAAGCTGGTCGGCGGGCGGTGAATGCGGTGGGAGGCTAGCAGTCAGCACTCAGCAGTCAGCATTCAGACCCTGAAGTTTTGTTATGAGTACGGTGAAACCTAAACGTGAGCGCTCTGCGCTTAGCCGTCGGTACTGGCGCTCCTCTTCACGGGCTGAATGCTGAGCGCTGACTGCTGAATGCTTGTTTTCCGAGAAGCGGAATAGGGGGGAAATCGCAATGAATCCACTCAAGCAGCTCCAGGAGCAGGGACAATCGGTGTGGCTGGACTACATTCGGCGCGATCTGCTGACCGGCGGCGGTCTGAAGCGCTTGCGCGACGAAGATGGCTTGCGCGGTGTGACCAGCAATCCCACCATCTTCGATAAAGCCATCGCCGGCAGCTCCGATTACGACGACACCTTGCGTTCTTTGCTGGCCAAAGACCCGCATGCCACGCCGGAGAAGATGTTCGATCACTTGGAGATCGAAGATATCCAGATGGCGGCCGACATTCTGCGACCGGTCTATGACCAGACCGACGGTGCCGACGGCTTTGTCAGCATGGAGGTGCCCGCTTCCATGGCGCACGATACCGCCGCCACTCTCCGCGAAGCGCAGCGGCTCTGGCGCGCTGTGGTTCGGCCCAACGTGATGATCAAGGTGCCGGCCACGCCCGAGGGCATTCCCGCCATCGAGGCGCTGATCGCCGAAGGCATCAATGTCAACATCACCCTGATGTTCTCCCTGGGCCACTACGAGGCGGTGGCGGCCGCTTACCTGCGCGGCTTGCGGCGCAACCAGAACCCGAGCAAGGTAGCTTCGGTGGCGTCTTTTTTCGTGAGCCGCGTGGATACCATGGTGGACGCCGCGCTGGAAAAAATCGGAACACCGGAAGCGCTGGCCCTGCGCGGCAAGATTGCCATCGCCAACAGCAAGCGCGTTTACCGGCGCTTCAAGGAGATTTTCCAGGGCACCCCGTTCAGCGAATTCCAGCGCCGCGGGGCCCGGCTGCAGCGCCCGCTATGGGCCAGCACCAGCACCAAGAATCCCGCCTACCGCGATGTTATCTATGTGGAAGAGTTGATCGGGCCCCACACCGTGAATACCCTGCCTCCGGCCACTATTGACGCCTTCCGCGATCACGGCAAAGTCGCGCCCACGCTGGAGGCCGGCGAGCAGGAAGCGGAAGCCGCCCTGGCTCGGCTGGCGCAGGTGGGGATTGATCTGAACCAGGTTACCGAGCAGCTTTCCGTGGATGGGGTGGAGGCCTTTGACAAATCCATGCGCCAATTGCTCGACAGCTTGCGCGAAAAGCGCACTAAGTTGGTGTCGGCGCCTTTGGACCGCCAGCAACTCAGCCTGGGCGCGGCTCAGTCGGCGGTGGACACGCGCTTAAAGCAATGGCAGAAGGACGATTTCAACCGCCGTCTCTGGGCCAAGGACTACACCCTGTGGTCGCCCAAACCGGTCCCGGAACTGACCGACCGCATGGGCTGGCTTAGCCTGCCCCAGGCCATGCACGAGCACGTGGAGGAACTGGAAACCTTCGCCGCGGCCATCAAGGATGCAGGCATCAAGCACGCGGTGCTGCTGGGCATGGGCGGTTCCAGCCTGGCGCCAGAGGTTTATCAGCGTACTTTCGGCAACCAGGGCGGCTATCCCGAGCTGATTGTGCTCGACAGCACGCACCCGGCGGCGGTACGCGCGGTGGAGCGCCGGATTGATCCCTTGCGCACCCTGTTCCTGGTCTCCAGCAAGTCGGGCACCACCACGGAGACTCTTTCCTACTTCCGCTACTTCTGGAAGCTGGTGAGCGATCGCAGCAAACAGCCCGGCCTGAACTTCGTCGCCATTACCGATCCCAACACGCCGCTGGAGAAATTGGCCCGCGAGCGCAGTTTTCGCCGCGTATTCTCGGCTCCGCCCGAAGTTGGTGGCCGCTACGCCGCGCTTACCGTCTTCGGCCTGGTTCCCGCCGCCATTATTGGCATGGACGTAAAACGCCTGCTGGATGAAGCCTGGACCATGTCGGAAGCCAGCGCTTTCTGTGTGGAGGCTAAGAAATGCCCTACCTTGGTTTTGGGCGCCGCAATGGGGGAATTAGCGCGCATGCAGCGCGACAAGATCACCTTCCTGGCTTCGCCCTCGCTGGCGGCTTATCCCATCTGGGCGGAGCAGTTGATTGCCGAAAGCACAGGCAAGGACAACAAAGGTATTGTGCCCATTGCCGATGAGCCGTTGGGTGCTCCCGACGTGTACGGCAAAGACCGCTTCTTCGCTTTCCTGCATGTTCCCGGTGAAGACAAGGACTTGGAGGGCCGCATCACGGCGCTGGAGCACGCGGGCCATCCGGTGGTGCGCATCGCGCTGCCGGACAAGTACGATCTGGGGCAGGAATTCTTCCGCTGGGAGATGGCGGTGGCCTCCGCCAGCGCGGTGCTTGCCATCCAGCCTTTTAATCAGCCCGACGTGCAACTGGCCAAAGACCTGGCTAGGAAGGCCATGGAAGGCAAGGCCGACGGGCAGCAGGCGCCCGAAATTCCGGCCGCCCAGCGCCAGCAGCTGCAGGACTCACTGCAGCAATGGCTGGGGCAGGCGGAGGCGGGAAATTACATTTCCCTGCAGGCGTATCTGGAGCCGGCCGCGGCCACGGACAAGGCGCTGGAGCAATTACGGGTGCTGCTGCGTCAGAAGTCGCGGCTGGCCACCACCTCCGGCTACGGTCCCCGCTTCCTGCACTCCACCGGGCAGCTGCACAAGGGCGGCCCCAACACAGGTCTCTTCCTGCAACTGGTGGATCAACCGGGCTCGGACGCGGCGGTGCCGGAAACCAACTACACCTTCGGCCAGCTGATCCGGGCGCAGGCCCAGGGCGACTGGCAGGCGCTTACCCAGCGTGGACGGCGCGTGATTCGGGTGCAGCTGGGAGGCGACGTCGCCGCCGGACTGCGCCAGTTGCTGGAAGTGGCGCGGGAGTTGCGTTCGGATCTGGCTTCCGGGCACCGGGCGGCATAACCGCCACCCGGCCCTCAACCAAGTGTTCATGGCCTGCAAGGAGCGAACGTGGCTGTTCTGACGATGGAAAATCCGCTGCGCGAAGGTATTCGCCTGGAGCGCACTCCCGACCCTTGCGTCATGGTCATCTTCGGCGCTTCCGGAGATCTGACCAAGCGCAAGCTGATGCCCGCGCTTTACAACTTGTGGCGCGAGCGACTGCTTCCGGCCGGCTTCTCGGTGGTGGGCTTCTCCCGCACCGACATGAACGACGACCAGTTCCGCGCCGCCATGAAGGAGGCGGTGGAGCAGTTTGGCGAGCAGGGACCTCTGAACAGCGAGGCCTGGGACAATTTCGCCGAAGGCCTGTTCTATTTGTCGGCGCACCCCGGCCACCCGGAAGATTACGCCAGTCTCTCCTCCATGCTGGAGGAAATTGACCGGCAACGAGGCACCAACGGCAACCGCGTCTATTACCTGGCGGTGCCGCCCAGTTCCTTTGCCGGCATTGTGCAGCACCTGGATGCCGCGGGACTGGCGGAAGGTGAAAAAGGCTGGCGCCGCCTGATCATCGAGAAGCCCTTCGGCCACGATTTGCAAAGCGGCCGGGAACTGAACCAGGCGATCTCCAAGGTCTTTCACGAAGAACAGATCTACCGTATTGATCACTACCTGGGAAAAGAGACGGTCCAGAACCTTTTGGTGTTCCGATTTGCCAATGGGATTTTTGAGCCCATCTGGAACCGCCGCTACGTGAATCATGTGCAGATCACGGCTGCGGAAACCGTAGGTGTGGAGAATCGCGCCGCCTATTATGAGGAGTCGGGCGCTCTGCGCGATATGGTGCAGAACCATCTGTCCCAGGTACTGGCTCTCACCGCCATGGAGCCGCCCGCCTCCATGGGCGCCGAGGAAGTGCGGGCGGAGAAGCTCAAGGTGCTGCGCGCCATTCCTCCCCTTATCGGCGAACGCGTCAGCTCCTGCGCCGTGCGCGGCCAGTACGGCCCGGGCTGGGTGGACGGCAAAGACGTCCCCGGCTACCGCTCCGAACCGGGGGTGAATCCCAACTCCAGCACCGATACCTTCGTTGCCCTCAAGCTTCTGATCGAGAACTGGCGCTGGGCGGGTGTTCCCTTTTATTTACGTACCGGCAAACGGCTGCCCAAGCGGGTGACCGAAATCGCCATACAGTTCCGCCAGGCGCCTCTGATGCTGTTCAATCAGACGCCGGCTGAACAGATGTCCCCCAACCTGCTGGTTATCCGCATCCAACCCGATGAGGGGATTTCCTTGAAGTTTACCGCCAAGCAGCCCGGGCCGGCCGTTCACGTGCGTCCGGTCACCATGGATTTTCGCTATGCCACCTCCTTCGGCATGACCTCCGCCAGTGCTTATGAACGCCTTCTCCTGGACTGCATGTTGGGCGACCCGACTCTGTTCGCTCATCGTGACGCGGTGGAGGCGGCCTGGGGAATCATCACTCCGATTTTGGAAGCCTGGGCCAGCGAGCCTGCGCCCTCGTTTCCCAATTATGCGGCCGGAAGCTGGGGCCCGGCCGAGGCCGACAGCCTGTTGCAGGGGAGCGGCTGCTGGCGTAAACCCTAAGGAAGGGAAGTTACCCGATGTCTTCCAGCAGCGTTGCCGCGGATGCCAGCAGTGTAGAGCAACAACTGCGCCAGCTTTGGCGCAGCGAAGCGGAGAAATCCGAGGCCGGACCGGTGCTGTGCTCACGCACCCTGAACCTGCTCGTTTACTGCCGCAATTTCGCGGATGTGGAACGAGCCACCGGCTTGCTTGATCCCATTATCAACCAGCATCCCTGCCGCGCCATCGTGGTGTCACCTGCGGCGCCGCAATCGCAGGAGGAAATTCGCACCGAAGTCTCGGCTTCCTGCCTTACCTCCCATGCCGGCAACCGCTACATTGGCCGTGAGCTGATCAGCCTTTCCGCCCAGCCCTCCGCCCACTCTCGCCTGGTGAGCATCGTGCGTTCCCTGATTTTGCCCGACCTGCCGGTATTCCTGTGGTGGCGGGACGCAAAGTTGCTGGGTGGCCCGCTGTTTGAACAGCTGAGCGATCTGGCCGGGCGCCTCGTCGTGGATTCGGGCGGGCTGGATGATCTGACCGCCGAGTGGCAGCGCATTCATGCTTTGGTTCAGCGTCCCAACACGGCAGTGAGCGACTTGGCGTGGTCGCGCCTGACCTCCTGGAGGAACTTGATCGCGCAGCTGTTTGATGGCCCGGTTCGCGCCGCCTACCTGCGCCAACTGCGCCACATCGTGGTGGAATTTGGCAACGAGGCCAGCCGCCCGAAGATTCCTGCGGATGCCTTGTTGCTGGCCGCCTGGCTGGCGCGCCAGCTGGGATTCGGCAACCCCCTGCCGGCCCCAGTGGAACATGGTGCCGAACAGCATGCGGCCGCCTGGGAGCTGAACCGTGGCGACTCCAGCCTGCGCATCGAATTGCGCCAGGGCAAACGTTCCGGCTCCGGCGTGACCGCTGCTTTTCTGACTTCCGGCGGCGGCGAGCGCGCCGTCTTTGTCGTGGCCCGCACTCAGGACGGCAAAGGCCTGGCGACCCGCGCCGAACTGCCCGGGCAAACTGCCATGCGCCGGCTGGTGCGGACGGGAGATGAGTCGGCCAGCTGCCTGGTCAGCAGCGAGCTGGAAATTCTGGGAAGAGATATTCTCTACGAACAGGTGCTGCGCTTTGCGGGTGAGTTGGCGCCCGTTCTCTCCGCGGCGTGAGCTCTGGCTACGCGTCGTAAACCGGAGCCGGTTCGTCTTCCTCTTCCTCCAGGAAGGACTGTGCGTCGGCTGAAGCCTGCAGCGCCCCGTCAATCGCCTCAAGGATAGAGTTCAGCATGTCCGGGCGCTCGCCCAGGGCAGCGAAACTGGCCCGGTCCAGCATCAGCTCGCCCAGGCGGTAGGAGGCATCCACGGCGTCGCGGGCCGCCCCCGGCAGGCGGGTTCTATCCGGCAGCCGCTGCGTATAATCCAGGCTGTCGCCTACCATCCAGTGCGACACCAGTTCCTCGACGTGGGCTGCGGAGCACAGATGCCGCATGCCAGGGTGTTCCGCCAGCCGGCTGTTCCACTTCAGGATCTGGAGAGTGTTTCGGTCCCGGTCTTCAGTTACCAGGAACCAGCCATCCCCCTCTTGGGCCGCTCCGCATACTTCACAGCGATACGTGCTGCCGGGTTTCATGGCGCGACCTCCTTCTACCGTAAGATGCGCGGGCTACCTGGCCGCGAGCTGTAACGCGGGAGCCTGTGACTTGGCCGGGCGCGAGCGTGCCACGATGCCGGGTCTCTCCGCCCCCAGTGTGGGGCTTCGCCGCAACGTCGTACCGTTGCCGGCTGACCGCGCCGCTTCATAGCTGCCCTGGTTGTCGGCAATAGATTGCAGGGCGCCGCGGTTGCGGATAACCAGCGTGGAGCCGTGCACCTCGATGTAGTTCTTGGCGCGGAAACGCGCCAGCATGCGCGTCACCGTCTCCCGGCTGGAGCCGATCATCTGCGCCATTTCTTCGTGGGTGAGAGTGAGCTTGAGCGTGCTTTCGCCGTTGGGACTGGCATGCGTTTCCTTCCAGTCCAATAGCAGGCGCGCCATCTTTTCCGCCGCCGAATGCGCCAATCCCAGCGACCCGATTTCGTTGCAGGCGGCGCGGTACTCGCGGCTCAGAAACTCCGCCACCCGGAACATCACTTGCGGATGCTTGCGGATGTAGTTGAGGAAGTCTTCGCGGCGGATGAAATTCAGCTGGCACGGGCTCAGGGTTTCAACCGTCGCCTGGTAGCTCTGGCCCAACAGGCAGGAGCTTAATCCCAGGATGTCCCCTGATTCGGAGATGTTCAAAATGAGCGTCTTGCCTTCGCTCGACACCATGGAGAGCTTAACTCGTCCCCGGCAAAGGATGTACACTCCGCGCGGCATCTGCCCTTCTACGAACAGCACCGAATTTTCGGGGTAGACGGTGGCATAGGAAATCGCCGCCAGCCCCTGCAACTCCTCTCCTGCCAGATGGCAGAAGAAGCCCCGCCCCCGCAGCCGGCAATTCAGACAGTTGTCGGACATTTCCAGGTTGTACGGTGCGTGTATTGCGGACATGATTGCCCCCTTACTTTGAGTGTTCTGCTTGTCCCACAAAGTGAGTAATCTGTTCAACCAAGGCGCGTGTCATCAGCCCATCACCCGTTAACTGGGCCCCGTCCCGGCACAGTCTTTCCAGAAGCTGTTTGCCTTGCGAACTGACGAACGTGACTTCCTGCAGATTGACCACGATCTGGCGACTCCCATTCCCGTTGACCATTTGCCGCCAGCAGTTTTCCAGTTCTGCCAGGCACGGTCCGCTCAGCCGTCCTTCGACTCGCAGCGTCACCAGGTCGCCGTGGCGCTCAACTGTTGCTCGGAACATGGCGTCCTGCCTTCCCTGACCCTTGCTGAGTGAGAGGGCACGCCGGGGGCCAACCAGTCACAAGGTGTTGTGACCGCGGACACAGTGCAAACACAAGTGGTTAAGAAATAAGCGTCGGGAGCGGAGGGGGTAGTCAGTGGCAGTATGCAGTCAGACTGTCAGCCTGCTGTCACCGTCGGCTGTCACAGGTCGGCGCGGGTGATTCCTAACTTCTTCATCTTGAAGTGGAGGGTGGTACGTTTCAGTCCGAGGCGGGTGGCAGCGCCGCCGGGACCGCCGATCACCCCGCCGGCTTCGCGCAGCACCCGCAAGATATGCTCGCGCTCGGCATCGTCCAGGCGCTGCAGATTGGCGGCGTCTCCGTTGGTTGGCCGCAACTCCGCGATGGGCACATTCAGAACCGGGCCGGAAGAGAGAATCACGGCGCGCTCCACCATGTGCTCCAGTTCGCGCACGTTGCCCGGCCACTCCCACCTGACCAGCGCTTCCATGGTGTCGGAAGATATGACCTCAATGTGCCGGTTCATCTGGCGGGCTAATTTCTGCGCGAAATAGCGGACAAGCAGTGGTATATCTTCCCGGCGTTCGCGCAGCGGCGGGATGTGCACCGGGAAAACATTCAGGCGATAGTAGAGGTCGCGGCGGAAGGTGCCTTCCTCCACCATCTGGGCCAGATCGCGGTTGGTGGCGGCCACCACCCGCGTGTCCACC
>JBLMXE010000213.1:0-4534 GCA_050257615.1 Chlamydiota bacterium
CGCGTGCAAAACTAGAAATGCCACTCCACAAATGGCATACGCTGCTTAATTAATTAAGTAGCCGTCCTTCACCGCTTTGCCTGTGGGCGGTGAAAGGGCGTCGCACAGCAGGCTGGCTGGTTGGGCCAGGCCCGAGCCCCGCCGGCGAGATTATCGGGCTAGCGGCTCGCGTGTCTTGTCGGTTCTGAGCGCGGGCGGCGAATGGTTACCCCGGGGGGCTTTCGGGCCTGACGGGGCCCTCGGAACTCGAATAAGCATGTAGTCTCTTGACCAGTAACATCTGCGGACGCGGGTTCGACTCCCGCCGCCTCCACCAACCCTAAGTCCGGCCTAAAGTTACGGGCGAAGTGAATAAACAAAAAGCGAAAGTAAATTTTGGTCTCTCAAAGGATCGGAATCCGTACCCGGAACCACGCCCAATTCCGATTTGGTTAGCTTATCGGCGGCCAGCGCCTCGATAGCGCGCACAGCGTCGGCGGGGTCAAACTGAAGGCGAAACCCGTTGTCGGCGAGGAACACGCGGGCGACTACCCAGCCGGTGCGCTTGTTGCCATCGGCGAACGGATGATTGCGGACCAAACCATAGGCGTAGGCGGCAGCCAGAGCTGCCGTGTCCGGTTTTCCATAAGCCGCCTGATTGGCCGAATCAGTGCCGATTCCAGCTGTCGGCCACCACAAAGCCGTCATAACATCTATGCGATCTCATAAACGTTGCACATGTGCAGAAATCCAGTCGCGAATCACCGAAAATGTGAAGCTACCCGCAGCAATAGCTTGAGTGATGAAGTCGTAAGCTTCCAGAGATTGAACCTCAAGACAAAAACCATTCAGGCGAAGGAACGTATCGGCAGCAGCGAAACTGGTCCTCTTGTTTCCATCCATAAAGGGATTGTTGTTCGCAAGGGATTCCATCAAAGCTGCGGCCTCCTCGGCCAGGCTGCTGTAGTAGCCGATTTGGGGGCGAAAAACGGCGGCCTCTAGGCGTCCCCTGTCGAGAATGCCCGGCTTGCCGCCGAATTCATCAATTAATTGATCGTGGATGGTTAAAACTTCTGCGACGGTGAGGTAAAAATCTGCCACCGATTAACGTGCCAGCCGCTGATATAGCTCCCGATTCTTTTCAACTGACTTACGGAAGTGAACCATTGCCTCGGGCCGGATGGCGCCCTGATCAGGTGCAACGAAATTAATGTAGTGCTCCACGGCCTTCTCCAAGACAAAAGTCTTGCTCTGCCCATTATCTTCCGCCAACTTGGACAACCGGCGATAGAGCGGGGCAGAAATCTTCAATCCAATTTGCTTCTTCGCTGCTTTGGCCACGGCACACGCTCCTCAAAACAATAAAATTATGCATCAACAAATTTGACGCCGTCAAGAGAAATCTAGGTTAATCTATACCAATCTCGATAGAGGCCTTCGGCATTTTCAACAGCTTGAGGCAACCCGCCCAGGCGGAGCAAGCAGGCCGTTCTACGAACCTCACCTCGCCGTCTGACCCGCGCTAGGCCTCGTCCCGCTCTTCTTCCAGCGAGAGCGGCGCCGTCTGGTCCATCACAATCCCAAGCACAACGACGCCGGCGGGCAGCACCAGCGAGCGGATGCCCCAAATCGAGTCCATCCACACCCCGGTACCCGCGCCGATGAAGTAGAGCAGCCAGATGAAAACCATGAACTGTGCACGATGCAGAATCCCCTTGCGCTGCAGCGCGATGTCTCTTCCCTGCGCCCGGTCATAAGTCAGAAACATCGCCTGCGAGAGCAGCTGCGCCAGCTTGTTCAGCATTCCGGTCACAAATGTGGTGTGCACGGTGAGTGAGCCGATGCGCGTCAGGGTGGCGGTCTGCATGCCCATCGCGGCCGCCAGCATAGCCAGCAAGCCCAGGGCGGCCTTTTCGCTCAGAGTGTGGCCGCTGGCCAGCGGAATCACCCCGGCAATCAACCCGGCTTCGATGAGAAGGGCGGCGGAAGCAATGCGGCGGGTGTGCGTCCGTGATCCGATTTCGATTACGACCCTGCCCACAATGGATCCGGCAAGAAACGCCGCAATCACAGAGGCGGCCTTGGCGGCATCGAGCCAGTGCACCGCCAGCACATCCTGCGCCAGGTGAACCGTTTCACCGGTCATGTGGGCGGTGAAGGCGTGATACAGCGCCACATAGCCGATAATGTCTACGCATCCGGCGGCGAAGGTCAGCAGCAGTGCAACTGCGACTTTGGTGTTGACACGGCGCCTGTGCTGCCCCTCCAGCATGATTATCTGCTGTGATGCACCGGCGCAGCGGGAGAGTTCTCTTCCCGTTATGCACGGAAATATTAAGACGCTGGCAACTCATTAATCTTCAGCCACTTGTGGGCTGCAAACTGGTTTGGCTGACTCCTGACCTTCGCCCCTAAGCCCTACCGGACATTTTGCCGCCAGTTTTGTGGCATAATGTCCATAGACAAACATGGCTACCGCAACCGCAAAGACTCTGAATGATTACTTCGCGACTTGGCTGGGCGCCAAGGCCGGCTCGGAGCAGGAGGTGGTGCGCCTGGTGGAGCGCGGCCTGCCCATCCGGGTACTCAAGCGGCTGCAGCAGCGGGGGCTTTCGCGCAGCGAGATCGCCAGCGTGATCATCCCGCCGCGCACCCTCAAACACCGGCGCAGCCGCCACGAGCCGCTCTCCCGCGAGGAGTCGGAACGTGCCGTGCGCGCCGCCCGCATCCTGGCCCGCGCCCAGCTGGTGATGGGCGATGAAGCCGCCGCCCTGGCCTGGCTGCGTGCCGCCCGCCACCGCTTTCAGGGGCGCACGCCCATGGAGATGCTGGCCACCGAAACCGGCGGCCGCCTGGTGGAGCAGATGCTCATCCAGATTGACCAAGGCATGTTTGCCTGATGCTGCTGTGGCGCATCAGCAATCACGCCACGCTCAGCGGCGAAGGCGGCCTGATCGCCTCCGCCCGCTGGCACACCCAGGGCCGTCCCATTCTTTACCTGGCGCAGACGCCCGCCGGTGCTCTGGTGGAAGTGCTGGTGCACCTGGAACTCGACCCTGCGCACCTGCCCAAGAGCTACAAGCTGCTCAAAGCGGAGGCGCCAGACGACATCTCCGTGCGCACGATTGGCAAGGCCGAGCTCCCGGAGAACTGGACGCAGGACTTGCTCGCTACCCGCACCCTGGGCGACGAGTGGCTCCGCTCCGGCGCCACTGCCCTGCTCCGCGTTCCCTCAGCCATTGTTCCGGAAACCTTCAACCTGCTGCTGAACCCGCACCACCCCGACGCCGCCCGCCTGCGCATCGTTTCGCACCGGGATTATCCCTGGGATAAGCGCCTGTTGGAATAGACGGGCTTACAATATAGGTTGGGATGGCGGTGGCGCCCTCTGGGCAACGACCCTCGAAGCTTATGTCAATTGCGAAAATTCTGCACTCGTTGAGAAAGCACGCCGAGAATCCCGCTCACAGCGATACCGACACGGTGCGCAAGATCGTGCACGCGCTGGAGCAGATGGAGCCAGAGCAGGCTCGCTATACCGCAGCCTACGCCTACATACTGGCGCGGGTGGCCAATGCCGACATGAACATCAGTGTGGCCGAGACCCAGGAGATGGAAGTCCTGGTCAGGCAGCTCAGCGGGCTGCCCGAAGAACAGGCCATCCTGGTGGTCCAGATTGCCAAAACCCAGACGGTATTATTCGGCGGCACAGAAAACTTTCTGGTCACCAAGGAATTTAACCGCATGGCCACAGCGGAACAGAAGCTATCGCTGCTCAACTGCCTATTTGCGGTTGCCGCCGCAGATAACTCTATTTCCTCGGCAGAGGACCGGGAAATCCGGCTGATTGCCGACGAACTGCAACTCCGCCACGACCAATACATTGACGTTCGCCTCCAGTACCGCAATTACCTTTCCGTGTTGAACGCCTCCTCCTGACCGGACGCCTTCCCGCTGACCGCGTTGTCTAGGTGTTTGCCAGGCCGTTGTTCCGCATCTGTTCGCTTGACAGCACCTCGAAAAGGCTGCAAGATGTGGCCGCTTCCGGCTCGTCACTCGGGCCTGAAGATCCGCACCGCACGGGAAGCTTCCCGGGGCCGAGCCCGGTATTTCAGGACCTAAGCACGGCAAAATTCAGCCACGGAGTGATCTATGGGCGCATTCTGCGTGAATTGCGGCGGCAAACTCGATCCCGGGGCAAAATTCTGCGCTTCCTGCGGGCAAACCGTGGCCGCGCCTTCAGGCACGCCGGCACAGGCCGCCGCACCTGCCGCTCCAGCTTCCACTACGGCACCCGCCGCAAAGGGCGGCGGCAACGCGGCCAAGATCATCTTCGCCATACTGGGCGTGTTCACTTTCTTCGTGCTGGCCGCCGCGGGCAGTTGCTTCTACATCGGTTACCGCGTGCGCAAGCGCGCCCAGGAGTTCTCGCAAAACATGGGCCTGAACTCCAAGCCCTATCAGGGCGACCGCAGTGCCTGCCGGCTGGCCACCAAGGCGGAGGTGGCTGCCGCCTTCCACCTGCCGGTGATGAGCATGGAGAACGAAGGCAGCA
>JBLMXE010000214.1:0-6248 GCA_050257615.1 Chlamydiota bacterium
GAAGCGGTGAGCTGTAAAACTCCACGGAATGCCCGACATCTCCGCCGCGGCCATGGCCAGGCTTGCGACCGTCGAAGCCCAAAAGGCATGGATGTGGTCGGCCCGCCACTCTGTGGCCACCCGCGCCAGCCATGCCGCTTTGGGCAGCGCCGCGAAGTTTTTCAGCATGACCTTCCCGGGGCTGTCCAGAAACCAGCGCCCCATCTTCCAGGTCAGGCTCGTATCTTTGGCCATGCTGGCGGCAAACTGGCCGACTATCCCGGCTGAGAGCAGGGGCGCCCGAACCGTGCAAGCGAGAAAACGCCCCGCGTCTTCATGGACTACTCTTCCCCGCGGCCAGAGCGGAACCAGCAGCAGTTCGTGACCGTGCGCCTGCAACTCTGCTAATTCCGGCATGATGAATGCTTCCCCCGGTCCAAAAGGGAAACTGGCGGTCACGTAAACGATTTTCATAGCGCCGCCGCTTTCTCCGCTTGCATACTCCCAGCCGGCTGCGGCCCGGCCAGCCGCGCCATCAGTGTTTCGTACAACGAAATGATCCGGGCCGGGGAGAACTCGCACAGAAATTCCGGCTCCAGCCCAAAGTTTCCCCCCTGGTTCTCCAGCACCCACGCAATGGTCTGGGCCAGCGCACCCGCATCCAACCCCGCCAGCCACAGGTGTTTCGTGCGTGTTGCGATTTCGCGAATACCTCCCGGGCAGTCGGTGGCCACTACCGGCGTGCCCAGGGCCAGCGCCTCCAAGGCGGCATTGGGGAGGGCTTCCGAGCGCGAAGGTACGACCAGCAAATCGGCATGGCCGACGAACGGGAACGGATTTGTCTGCCAGCCCGGGAAGTGCACCGACGCCTGCACCCCCCGGCGGGCTGCCAGGCTCCGCAACTCCTCTTCCATCGGGCCGCTTCCCACCAGGGTCAGGTCGGCGCCCGGCCGCTGGCGCAGAACCTCCACCATGGCTTCGATCAGCAGGTCCACACCTTTCACCGGGACGAAGCGCGACACTGCCACCAGATGGGGCCCCGGCCCGCTATAGGGCGAGCAACCGGCGGCGGCCTGCCACAGGGCGGTGGCATCAACCGGGTTATAGATGTGGATCAGCTTGCGTTGCGGAACGCCGAAGCGGCAGGCGATTCGCTGCGCCATGTCCTGGCTCTGGCAGATCACGGCATCGGCGTGCGGGTATAGCATCCGGCATGCCACGCCGCGCAGCCTCCCTGCTACCTGCTGCAGGGTGATGTTGGCCCCTTCGCGCACCAGGACCCGCGTTCCGCGCGGCAGGATGGGCTTGGCCAGAATGGCCGCGGCATTCAGTTGCGCGGAAAACGAGAACACGACGTGTGGCCGTAAATTCCAGCACAGGCGAGCCAGGGGCAGGCTTGTCCAGCGAGCGCGGCGCGCCCCCAGGGCATGCACTGGGACGTCGGGTTCCACACGATTCAGAAATTCACCTTCGCGCGCCAGCAAGGCAAGGTGGGGCTCGAAAGCGCTCCGTTTCAAACCCCGGAGTACTTCGGTGAGCACGCGTTCGGAACCACCGAGGCGCAGCGAACCCGCGACAAACAGAACTCGGATTCTCATGGGTCTTGGCACTTCAGCTTGCTGCCGCGTCGCTGGCGTAAAAGGGGCGGCGGAGAAATCTTTTCAGCACAGCGCGCACATTCGCATCGGTGCGCGCTACGTTCCAGTAATAGACGGCCAGAATAATGGCAACGGCGGCGGCGACGCCTACAGGAGGCGCGGAAAATGCTCGCAATCCAAGAATGAGGGCCGCGGCGGGGACAAACAGCGCGGCCCTGGTTAGCGTGACCCGGCCCACCGCCCGCCCCGACGCTCCCGATTTCCTGATCACGGCCAGGCAATAGCCGCCGTACACCGCCACCCCGCACAGGGCGAACAGAGCAATGGCCAGGCGCGCGTTGCCCGCCACACCTCCGACCACCAGCGCTCCCAGGCGGGTGACCAGGTTCGCCGTTTGAAAGCGCAACTCCAGCGCCTGCTCCTCCAGCACGGCGAAAACGGTGTTCAACGGGGAGGAGACAAACCAGAAGAACAGCCACACGCTCATGATCTGCGCGTAAACACCCGCCTCATGCCACCTGGCGCCGAAAACGAAGGTGAACAGGGTGCCTCCTGTCATCGCCAGCAAAAAACAGGGAAAGAAACTCAGCGTGATTAGGTATTGCAGAGCCAATTCCACGGAACCGCCCAGCGTGCCCTGGTGCCGGGCCTCGGCGGCGCGTGGGAAAAAGGCCCGGGCCACGTTCGTGCCGATGAGCGTGCCGGGAACACGCAGGACCCGGAAGCCAAAGGAATAATTTCCCACTACACCCATGTTGAAGAAACTCGAGAGCAGAATCGCCGGCAACTGGAAGGAGGTGGTGTTCAACAGGATGGCAGCAAGACCAAAGCGGGGAAACCGATGGTAACGCCGCAATACATCCCCCATCGTTGTCCAGGAAACGCCATGGAGCAGCAGCCCTCCGTCATCGCGCAGTGTCTGCCAGCCCAGAAGAACGGAAGGAACCAGGGTACCGAAGATGGTGGTGGCCACCAGCGCTCCCCCGCTGACGAACCCCGCCAAGCCCAGTATGATCTGTGACCCCACCATCGCGATCCGCATCACAACCTGCAAAACGGTAATCCGCCCGAACCTGCGCTTGCGTTGGTTCCAGCAGTTCAGAACCATCCACACACCGCTGACTAAAACATTCAGGGGCAAGAGCCAGATGTAGCCCGCGAGTTCGGGCACATGAGCCAACTGCAGCGCGTGCCCGCCGGCCACATAGACCAGCCCTGCCGTCAAACCGGTGATGATGGCCACCAGCCCCAGACACAGCGCGACAATGTTGATGGCCTCCTCATCCCGTTCCGGCAGGTAAATCGTCACCTCATAGCGCAGGCAGCTGGCCACCGCAATCAGCCCGGCGGCGGCGGAAAAGATTGCCAGCACGCCAAAGGCGGGCGGGGCAAACATGCGCGCGATCAGGGGCGCGGCCAGTATGCCGATCACCTGCGAGGACGCCGTCCCCGTCGCCAACTGCAGGACGTCGCCGGAGAAGCTGGCGCGAACACGGCCCACGTGGGGCGGGATGGCCGTTGCCGCCTGGCCTGGTGAATCAGGTTTCATGTGATTTGGGGCGCTCACTGAACTGCGTTGCGCGCCTGGCTTATTTCGTGCCCTTGAACTGCGATTCGTAGGCCCCGATGTCGGGCGGGGTGTGACGCGGATTGCGTTCGTAGTCCATCACTGGAGCAAATTCAGCGGCGCCGCTCGCTATCGCCGGGCTGCCCTCTTGCAGGTGGTAGTCGCCCTCCAGCGTGCCGGTGTACCGGACAAAACGCGGGTCGGCCCCGATGCTGCCAATTTGCCGGCCCTTTTTTAGAAACCAGTCGGTTTTATTGCCGTACACCAGGTTGTGGACGAAACGGTTGTTCGGCCCGATCAAGCCGCTCTCGTAAACGCCCACGTCTACATTTCGGTACACGATATTGTTGGCGACCACGGTGTAATCATTGCTGCCATACTTGGGGTCGCCGCCCACCACCAGCCCGCGGCCATTCGCAAAAATGGTGTTGTTAGCCACCAGGCAATGGTCAGGACGCCCCCATAGCTGGATTCCCATTCCGGAATTGCGAAACAACAGGTTGTTGGTGACCTTGCAGTGGGGAGCAGAAACATAGATGCCATGGATCTCGCGGCAGGCGCCCGGGGGTGGGCCAACATCGTGTACCACGTTGCCGTGCGCCTCCTGGCCGGTCGTGGCCATGTCGCCCATCATGATGCCTCCACCCTGCGGACACGATTCCGGCGGCGCCCCCAGATCGTGAACGTGGTTATAGAGGATTCGGTCATAGCTGCCCTGGCTGTGAATCCCGATGTAAGTGTCCAGGCTGCTGCTGCTGATGTCGAAGCCCTCGATGTCCACGTAGGCGCCGCTGTTCTGCCACACCTGCGTGGCCGAAGTGATCAGCTTGGCCCCCCAGCGTTGCTCGGAGACATAGCGAATGCGAGCCGCGGCCGTGCCGCTGGCTCGCGTGATGATGATTTTCGACAGGCGATACGTCCCCGGCAGCACGTGAATGGTTGTGCCAGGCGCCGCCATGCTCCCGGCATATTCGATTGTTCTCCAAGGGTGCCGTTTGGAACCGTCGTTGCTCCAATCCCGGCCAGTGGGAGAAACGTAGCGATCACGGGCCCGCTGGCCTGCCGCGCGGATGCCTGATAAAGACAGAACCAGCATGCAGCACAGCGCCAGGATCTTGAGCCTGCCTGCTCGCCGACACGCCGAGCCGAACAAACCAGCGAAATTGTCTTTGCTGCTCATCGCACTGTTGCAATTTTCAATATTGACAGCCAGTTGTCACACCCGATATTCTCCCTGCAACTTCACAAAGCGCCTACTTCAGTCCTTAAGCTCCAGCGAATTGAACAACCGCGTTCTGCAATCGAATTTCTGGTTGAGATCGCTCCAGGCCTTGTACGTGCGCCTTTCAGCCTCGTTATCTGGCGCCTGAGTTCAATTCCAGCGAGACCCCCAGGTCCGCTGCTTCGTCGGCTGTTGCAAATTTCAACAGTGCTTGGGGCAACTAGTCCAAGGCCAGATTCCCATTCGGGTCTCCGACCTCGGTGATGTTGTCTGCGGGCACTACTGCGCCTTGAATTGCGACATAGGACCTGGCCAAGCCGCCTCCCACGCGGAGACGAATCTCGACTGGAGCGGAACCGATGCGGAAAAACTTTCGAGCGGTTTTTTCTTTTTTAACCGCAATCGCAATCGCGGGTGCGGTGGGATGTGGCGGTGGCACAACCAACGCCTTTACTAGTGCGAGCCAGTTGACGCTGGCGGCCAGCCCGTCACAGCTGACATTTTCTACCACCGCCGCTGCCGCCTCCCAGCAACAGGCGGTGAGCATTCAGAATCACGGAACCTCAGATATTCTGATTAACAGTGTTCACGTTACCGGCTCATCCGCGTTCAAGCTTGTCCGCTCCAGCCTTCCAGATTCGCTGACCCCGGGACAGTCCGGACAAGTTGTGGTCGGCTATACCCCGGCCTCTAACGGTAGTTTCAACGCCACGCTGGTGGTCACGTCGGCCTCGCAGTCTGCCATAACCGTTCCCCTGCAGGGCAACACCGGAAAAGGCAAGATTGCCGTCTCCATTTCACCGACTAATGCGGTACTGCAGGTGGGCAGCAGCCAGCAATTCAGCGCTTCAGTTTCCGGCACCTCGAACAAGCAGGTCACCTGGTATGTGAATGGAGTGTCCGGCGGAAGTTCCGCCTATGGCACCATTAGCAGCTCCGGGCTTTATAAAGCGCCGGCCAGCGTTCCCTCGGGAGGGATGGTCACCGTAACCGCCAAGAGCGCGGCTGACAGCACCCAGTCGGCCTCGGCGGTTGTGACTCTGCAAGGCGCTCCCGGAGTAGTCAGCGTTAGCGTTTCCCCCACCAGTGCCAAAGTGAGCGGCGGGCAATCGCAGCAGTTCTCGGCCACGGTCTCCGGCACTTCCAACACGGCCGTCACCTGGGCGGTGAATGGAGTACAGGGAGGGAATGGCAGCTATGGCACGATTTCCTCCGCCGGCCTTTACACCGCACCTCCCTGCCCCGCCGGCTCCAGCGTGACCGTCACCGCGCGCAGCTCCTATGACACCAGCGCCTCGGCCAATGCCACGGTCTCGCTCTCGGCGGCGGGGCTGACCTCCACCGACCGTTACGTTGCCACCAACGGCAGCGACAGCAACGACGGATCTGCCTGCCATCCCTGGGCCACCATCCAGCATGCGGCCAATATGGCCACCGCCGGCATGACCGTGCATGTGCTCCCGGGCACCTATTACATCTCCTCGTTTATCTGGAGCAAAAACAGCGGAACCGCCAGCGCCCGCATTCGTTTCGAGGGCAGTAATTACGATCTGGCCGCGCGCACTTGGGGCACGAAGATCGTCAGCTCCGACATTCGCGTCTGGTACAACGGCGGCGCCTATGTGGACATCGTCGGCTTTGAAATGAGCTCTACCAATTCCAGCGCCGTGAACGGTGTCAACATGCAAGCCGGCTATGGACGGATACTGCATAACCACATCTACCACATCAAGAGCAATTCCCCGGGTGCTGGTGTCTATACGGGCGGCGGCGCCAATTACACCCAGGTGGACGGCAACGTGATTAACGACATCGCCACCACCTGGGGCGGCAACACCGATAATCAGGCGATCTACATCTCCACCAGCTACTGCACCATCAC
>JBLMXE010000215.1:0-11609 GCA_050257615.1 Chlamydiota bacterium
CTATTCATCAGCTCACCGCCACCGAAGGCGTGGAGTACTACCCGCGCTGGTCCCCCGACGGCCGCATGATTGCCTTCGCCGCCACTAAGCGCGGCCTTACCGACCGCGAAACCAACATGGAGGACACCCACGTCTGGGTAATGAACGCCGACGGCAGTAGTCGCCGCGAAATCGGCGCCGTCATTGACAATCGCCAGGGCGCGCCGGAGTGGGCCCCCGACGGCTCCGCCGTTTACTTCACGGTGCAGGAGCGCGGCGACAACCACCTGTACCGCCTTCCCCTCAACGGCCCGCTCCAGGTGGTGGTCGGCGAGACCGGCTTTGTAAACAACTTCTCCGTGGGTAAGGATGGCGCCATCGCCTACACCTTCGCCTCACCCTCGGATTTTCCCGAGCTCCTCCTCCGCCCAGCTGCGGGCGGCTCAACGCGGCAGCTCACCGAACTAAACCGCCAGGTGCTGAAGGGCAAGCAACTCGCCCCAGTGGAAGCGTTCACCTTTCTGAGCAACGACTTCAAATGGAACGTAGAAGCGTTCCTGACCAAGCCCATCGGCTTCGCACTCGGCCGCAAGTACCCGCTGATTCTCGACATCCACGGGGGCCCGCACTGGCGCCAAGGCCCGGAACTGAGCTTCCGCAACCAGGTATATGCCACGCACGGCTATGCCGTTCTCAACGTGAACTACCGAGGCTCCACCGGCTACGGCCAGAAGTTCGCGGACGCGGTCTTCGCCGACCAGGACGGCCATGAAGCCATGGACGTGCTCTACGGGGTGAATGCCGCCCTGCGCCGCTATCCCTGGGTTGACCGCGACCGCATGGGCATCGAGGGAGTAAGCTATGGCGGGCAGCTCACCGACTGGCTCATCACCCAAACCAACATCTTCAAGGCGGCCATTCCCATCGCCGGCATCAGCAATTTCATCTCCTACAACTACATGACCTACTACAACCAGTACGAGGCCATGGAGTGGGGCGCCTACCCGCACCAGGGCAACTTGATGGACATCCTGTGGGAGCGCTCGGCCCTGAAGCACGTGGCCGCGGTCAGCACGCCCACCATGTTCATGCACGGGGAAAACGACCCCGACGTGCCCATTGCCGAAGCGGAACAGATGTACATCGCGCTCAAGGACGTAGGCGTGGAGACCGTGTTTGTGCGCTACCCCCGCGAAGGCCATGGCCTGCGCGAGCCCAAGCACCAGGTAGACAGCATGCAGCGCGCCTTCGCCTGGTACGACCGGCACTTCGCGGCGCCACAGCCCAAGCCCACGCCGGCCATTCCGTAAACTAACGCGGCGCCATGCAGAAGCGCTTTAGCGCCGAAGCATCTCGCGTATACCGCAAGGAATTGACGATTGACGATTTTCGATTGACGATTGTGAAGACAGCTCTCAGCTAACAGCTTTCAGCATTTAGTACATCCTTCTAGCGACACTTCAGCGATTGTCAGTTGCGCAGCCGGAGGCTGAGTGCTGAAAGCTGACGGCTGACCGCTGATGGCTGGGTTTTCAATCGTCAATCATCAATCTACAATCGTCAATTAAATGGGCTTCTCTGATTTTCACGGCAACTCCGATACCGTCCGCCGCCTGCGCGAAATGGTAGGGCGCGACCGCTTTCCCCACGCCCTGATCCTCTCCGGCCCCAGGGGCGCGGGCAAGTACACGCTGGCGCAGATGGTGGCCAAGGCCATGAACTGCCTGGAGAAGCCGCGCGATGCAGACGGCCTGCCCGACTTCTGCGGCCGCTGCGCCAACTGCACCCGCATCGCCCAAGCCGACGACCTGGAAGCCCGCTTTGCCGAAGCCGTGGAAGCACGCGAGGGCTTGCGCGATACCGACAAGCGAGAAACCCGCATCTTCGTTCAGACCCACCCCGACGTGCTGGTCATCCCGCCCGATCCGCCGCAGATGCTGATCAAGGTGGACCAGGTGCGGCGGGTGATCGAAACCATCTACTACCGCCCCGGGGAGGGCCATCATCGGGTTTACATCTTCACCCAGTCCGCCTTCATGAAGGAGGCGGCCAATTCCCTGCTCAAGGTGCTGGAGGAGCCACCTGAGTTCGCCACCCTCTTCCTGCTGACCGAAAATCCCGGGCAACTGCTGCCCACCATCCGCTCTCGCTGCATCTCTTTGGGCCTGGCGGCGCTGCCGGCGGAGGAGATTGAACACGACTTGGCCACCCAGCGCCCGCAGTGGTCGCCCAAGCAGCGCGCTTTGGTGGCTCGCCTGGCCGAAGGAGCCATTGGCCGGGCCCGGAGTTTTGACGTGGAAACCTACTCCGCCGCGCGCGCCGACGCCCTGGTTCTGCTGCGTTCCGCTCTTGCTGGCGCCGACCATAGCGCGCTCTTCCAGGTCACGGAAGCCTACCGGGCCGGGGCCGAGGGCCAGGAAAAGACTCAGCGCCTGATCCGCGCACTCTATTCCCTGCTTCAGGACCTGGTCTTCTTGGCCAACCGCACGCCCGAACTGGTGCGCAATACCGATATCGGTGGGGAATTGAAGTCGCTGGCCGCCGGCGTGGATTTTGCCTGGCTGGCTGCGGCCAGCGAGCGCCTGGGGGAAGTGGAAAGCGGCATGCGCCGCAACCTGCTGCGCTCCCTGTCGCTGGATGCCTTCGCCACGGCCCTGGAGAAAAGCTGAGCGCCGAGCCTAAAGCCCGTTTGGGAGCATCCCATATCGGGCGGCTGAGCCGCATGCTGCCACCCTGGTACATCTGTCAGGTGACTACCGTTACCTGTCGCAGTTTGCGAAAATCCGCCTCAGGATTGTTTCTCCACCGATTTCTGTGGTACGTTAAATCCAGTCTTACACCCCTATTTGGTACTTCAAGCGAGCACACAGGGTGTCATTCCGCGCGACAGCGTGCGCGGTTGCAACCATGGACGGTGGTGATATGAAAGATAGCCTGGATGCGACAGCGGTAGAACGCGCGCCTGAAGCGGAAGAATTCTCCAACCGCAAGCTGATTCGCCCTCTGCTCAATCACAACAACGAGCGCAACCATCGCGCCGAGGCCCCCCTGGAGCGTCGCGAGCGTCCCAGCGGCCCCCCGGCGCGCAAGAACGCGCCTCCCCCCGAGCAGACCAACGCCGAAAACTTTTACTACCAGAAGCAGATGCAGAGCCATACGCCCATGGTGGTGGTTCTCCAGGACGGCGAGGAGGTTCACGGCGTCATCGAGTGGTACGACAAGAACTGCATCAAGCTGACACGCGGCGGCCAGCCCAACATCATGATCTACAAGCCCTCCATCAAGTACATGTACAAGGAATCGGAGAACGGCAGGAAGTAGCTTTTTGCTCTTGGCATTTGGCTCTTAGTTTTCATAGCCTCTATCGCATCCCATCTCCTTCCCAACTGTTAGCTTCTGCAGTTCCAGCCAAATTCTTTTCACTGTGCATAGCCAATCGCTAACAGCCAACAGCCAGCAGCCGCCCAAGTAGTACAATTGCCCGCTTTGCGGAGGGCACAATGCAAAACCTGATGACCGCCTGCATGCTGCTTTTGCTGCTCGCTGGCATAGCTGCCGCGCAGGAAACCGAGACCGAGCGCCAGGCCGGCCGCGATGTGGTGCGGCAGATTCATGAACTGGACCAGTCGCTGAACGTGCCGCAAATGGTGGCCCGCCTGACCGCGCCCGATAAAGGCCGCGACCGGCTGATGGCGCGCGTCAAGCAGCTACTCGATACCGAACTGATGCCCATGAGCGACTGGATCACCCAGCATCCGGAGATCGGCTTCCAGGAAACCCAGGCTGTCGAAAAGCTCACCGCCTACCTGCAGGCCCATGACTTCGACGTCACCAAGGGCGTGGCCGGCCTATCCACCGCTTTTGTCGCCAAGTATCGCCGCGGAACGCCTGGGCCCAATCTGGGGGTGATCGTTGAGTACGACGCACTACGCGGCACCAAGGGTGCCTTCCATGGCGACCAGCACAGCGCCCAGGGACCGGTGGGTCTGGCCACCGCCATCGCCATGGCCGAATTTCTCACCCGCACGCACACGCCGGGCACGGTCACAGTTTACGGCACCCCGGGCGAAGAGATGATGCCGCCGGAGGCCAAGACGGTGATGTACGACGCGGGCGTCTTCAAGGGTGCCGACATCATTGTGCGCAGCCACTCCTTCAACATTACTCACCGCGCGGCCGCCGGTTTCGGCACCTGCTGCATGAATATTGACGGCGTGAAATACACCTTCTCCGGCGCGCCCGCTCACGAACTCTCTTCCTGGAATGGGCGCAACGCGCTGGAGGCGGTGATCAAGCTGTTCAATAACATTGACGCGGTGCGCAGCAACATGCGCCCTGAAACCCGCATCCAGGGCGTGATCACCGAGGGCGGCGCCGCTCCCAACGTGGTGCCCGACAAGGCTGCGGCCGACTTCTACATCCGCTATCCCGATTCCGTCTATCTGGAACAGGTAACCAACTGGGTAAACGACGCAGCGCGAGCCGCCGCCCTGGCCACCGGCACCAAGGTCAAAATTGATCACTACGGGCATGATCGCGACGGCATCTCGCTGGCCACCCTGGAAGAGCTGTCATTCGCTTATATGAAACAGTTCGGCGCCACCGGGATTGATCCTGATCCCGGCAAGCCCATGGGCTACGACGAAACCGGTAGCGTCTCCAGCCAGATTCCGGGCGTCGGCGTGGAAGCCAAGTCTTCCAACTGGGCCAACCACACCTACGGCATGGAAGCGGATGCGCTTACCGACGTGGGCCACCACGGTTTCGTGGTGGATGCCGAAACCATGGCGGCGATCCTTTACGACTACGCCACCCACCCCGAGTTGCGCCAGGCGGTGAATACGGAATTCACTCGCATCAAAGCTTTGTTTGGGGAGTATCAAACGGCGCTGCAGAAGGCCTATCCTCAACCCGCGGTGCCGGAACCGAAATAACCAAACCGTCACCACAAAGGACACGAAGGTGCACAAAGGGAAAAAATCGTTTTCCTTTGTGTCCTTTGTGGTGAAGGCCGTTCCAGGAGTTCAATACATTTCCGCGTTCATGAACTCCACTCCGTACAAATACACCACCCGGTTGCGCACCACTCCCGAGCAGCGGCTGCGCTCGCCCGAATGTGGCAGGTTGAATTCCACCTCTACCAGCGAGCCCTGGGGAATATCCGCCACCGCGAACAAGTACATGCCGCCTTCGCTCACGCGCAGGCCAAAGCCATCAATCACGCTACCATCGCTGGTAATGCGCACAGGGGCCCGCAGCCAGCGGCGGCGAAAACGACGCCGTTCCTGTTTTACGAATAACTTCGGCATACCTCTCCCCACGAGTCCTTACAATTATTGCGATTGGCGCGAAGGGGGAAAGTTACCGACGTTCAGGGGGGAGTACAGCTCTTGCCTGGGCGGGCGATTGCGTCGGCTGCGAAAGATTGAAAATGCCCTGCCTGGTAAGGCGATAGCGGTAGCCACGCCACTCGATTACGCCGGTGTATGCCGAAGCCAGGTGGCCATATAGCCATGTCCAGGTGGCCAGTGGTACCAGCCAGGTAAACAGCCAGCCGTGGCGCTGGAACCAGGGTCGCGACTCTGGCAACGCCATGGCAGCAAGTTTCTCCCGCGCGGTCCCCTTTAACATGCCCGCGGCCAGCAGGAAGGCCAGCACAGCTGCCGCGCTCCCGTGGCCAGACGCCAGCGCGACCACGCACGTCGCCATGGCGGTGCAATAAAGGACAGTAGCCGCGAACGAGAGGGCCCACAGACGCGGCGCATAGATGCGCGTGATAATCATCTGCCGCTGAATCCAGCGCAGCAGGTCGTGCGCGGCAATGCCATCGCCACTCACCACCAGCGCACCCGGGGCGAAGCACAGCCGCAGCCCGGCGGCCCGCACCGCCTTGGTGAGCACGTAATCGTCGCTGGCGGTGCTGGCCCACAACGAGTCCACTCCCAGGCGGAGAAACAATTCCTTGCGCAACGCCATGGCGCCGCCCCAGACAAGATCGGCGTTGGCCGGTCCAAAAGTGCCGAAAATCACGGCATTCCAGGCGCTGCGCAGGGTTGGCCAGAAAACCGCCGGTTGCGGAAGATAAACGCGGTAGCCGGTTGAGGCGCCGACCCCAGCTTGGCGCAACGGCGCTACCAATGCGCGCAGCCACCCCCGGCCGACGCGCCCGTCGGAATCGGCAAAAGCCAGCACTTCCGACTCAGCCCGCGCCGCACGCACCGCCGCCAGCAGGTTCTGCAGCTTTTCCGCGGCCCCCGCGGGGTGGCCGTCAGAAAACACCACGCGTGCCCCCGGCGGCGTCACGCCCACTGGAACATCTTGCGGCGAGCGCGCCGCAATGATCAGCTCATAGTCGGGATAATCCAGGCTGGCCAGCGACGCCAGGTTCTCCTGCAAGCCTTCATCCTGGCCCTTCACAGGAACAATCAGGCTCACCGGCGGCAGGAAGCTGCTTTGCGCCTGGTCCGGCAGGCGCTGGCGGTAGTAGCGGAATTTTTCCCGCTCCCCCCGCCACGAAGCCGCCGCCAGCAGGATGGCCGGCCCTACCAGGATGACGAACAGCCACATGCGCTCTCCCGCTCCCCGAATCCAGCGGCCGGGCTGCCGCCGTTCAGCTCTGTATTGTACAGATGGAACCAGAGCACGCTCTTTCCACTCTGTACCAGTATGATCATGTGACCTGTTTGCGCATGTCAGACCCAACAACTCCACCACCCGCCGGCAGCCGAGCCGCTTTTGCCTACCCGGACTTCGTGTCCTATGAGGCTGGACGGCTCTTCATCGTGCTTGCCCTGGAGATGCAGTCGGTCGCCGTCGGCTGGCAGGTCTACGACATAACCAGGCGCCCCTTAGATCTGGGCTTGGTGGGATTGGCCCAGTTTCTGCCCGGCATTTTCCTCTTCCTGGTTTCCGGGCATATGGCTGACCGCTTTGACCGCCGCCACCTTCTGCTCATGTGCTATCTGGGATTTGCGCTGTGTTCCGGGCTGTTGCTGGAAATTGTTCACCACGGAACAGCCTCAGTTCATGCCATCTACATTGTGCTGGTGCTGCTGGGCGTGGTGCGTTCCTTCAGCGCGCCCGCAGGACGGGCGTTGCTGCCGCAATTGGTGCCGGAGCAGGTTTTTCCCAGCGCGGTGGCCTGGAACGCCAGCGTCTTCCAGGGTTCCACCATCATGGGGCCGGTGCTGGGAGGCCTGATCTACGCCCTATTTCGCGGCCCGGCCGCGGTGTACGCCACCGCCATGGCCGGCGCCGGCATAGCCCTGTTCGCCATCTCCCAGATCAAGCATCGCATGCGCATACGGCGGCAAGAGGAAGTGAGCCTGCACAGCGTGCTGGCCGGCTTCCGCTACGTCTGGCAAAAGAAGCTGATCCTGGGCTCCATCTCCCTCGATATGTTTGCCGTCCTGCTGGGCGGAGCCGTCGCCCTGCTTCCTGTGTACGCCCGCGAAATCCTGCACACCGGACCCTGGGGCCTGGGACTGCTGCGCAGCGCGCCGGGGGTGGGCGCGGGAATCATGGCCATCCTGCTGGCGCATCGCCCGCTGCGCGGCCGCGTGGGCCCGACCATGTTGTGGTGCGTGGCCGGTTTTGGCGTGTTCACCATTGTGTTTGGCCTCTCTCACAACATGGTGGTGTCGCTGGTTGCGTTGTTGCTGGTCGGCGCCACCGACATGGTGAGCGTGGTCATTCGCGCCACGCTGGTGCAACTGGCTACCCCCGACGAGATGCGCGGCCGCGTGAATGCCATTGACATGCTCTTCATCGGCACCTCGAACGAATTTGGCGAGTTCGAGTCCGGGCTGACGGCGCAGTGGTTTGGCACCGTGCCGGCGGTCGTGCTGGGAGGCATTGGAACCCTGGTGGTGATTGCCATCTGGGCCTGGCGCTTTCCCGAACTGCGCCACGCTGACCAGATCACGGGCGTGCAGGCCGAGGTTCAGGACGTCAGCGCGGAGAGCTCCCCGCCATAGCCGTCAGCACCTGGAAGACGCAGGCAAAATCCTGTTTGGCCAGGCCCCTGGCGCGCGCCGCAGTGAGAAATTCGTTGGCCAACGCCGTGGTGGGCAACGGCACGTCCAGCCGCCGTCCCATCTCCAGCGCCAGCAGCAGGTCTTTCTGCATCATGTTGACGTCGAACCAGGCCGGGTCGGGCATCTGCAACACAAACGGCCCGCGATACTGCAGCATGGGTGAAGCCACCGCGCTGTGGGTCAGCACCTCCACCGCCGTTTCCCGCGCGATGCCGCTCTTTTCGGCCAGCAGCACGCCCTCAGAGAAGGCCAGCATCTGCGCCCCCAGGCTGAGGTTGACGGCAATCTTCATGGCCAGCGCCAGGCCGTTTTCGCCCACGTAGGTGACCTTGGGCCCAATTTCCTGCAGCAGCGGAAGCATGCTCTCGAAGGTTTCCCGTCGCCCGCCCACCATCACTGAGAGCCTGCCCTCCTGCAGCGTAACCACGCTGCCGGAAACAGGCGCGTCCAGCATGTCGGCGCCCTTCTCCCGCACCTTGTCCGCCAATGAGCGGCTGAACTCCGGGCTCACCGTGCTCATATCCACCAGCACCTTGCCCGGGCTCAGGCCGGCGAGCATTCCCTCTGGACCTTCCGCCACGGCCTGCAACGCCGCCGAACTGGTGACCATGGAGAAGACCACGCTGGCTGCCGCGGCTACCGCACAGGGCGAATCGGCCCACCTCATGCCGCGCTGAATGAGCCTTTCCGCCTTGCTGCGGGTGCGGTTGTAGCCGGTTACGGTGTGACCCTTGCTCAGCAGCCGCTCCACCATGTGGCTGCCCATCACACCCAGACCGACAAATCCCAGATTCGCCATACCGTCCGTTCTCCCCAGCTCAGCTACACCGCCCGCGAAACTCGCGACTGCTGCGCCTCGTCCTCAATCCAGACGGTTTTGATATTGGTGAACTCGCGGATGCCATGCACTCCCAGCTCGCGGCCATGGCCGGATTGCTTCACCCCGCCAAAGGGAATACGGGGATCGGAGGCCACCATTTTGTTGACGAATACCATGCCCGCTTCCAGCTCGTTGATGAAGCGCTTGCGCTCGAACTCGTCGTTGGTCCAGACGCTGGCGCCCAGGCCGAAGCGGGTGTCATTGGCGATGGCAATCGCCTCTTCCACGTTCCTGGCCCGGAACAGGCAGGCTACCGGCCCAAACAGCTCCTCCCGATACGCGGGCGAGTTCTTGGGAATATCCGCCAGCACGGTCGGAGCGTAGAAGTTTCCTGGCCGGTCCAGCGGCTTGCCTCCGGTCAGCAGGCGCGCCCCCGCTTCCACTGACTTGGCCACGTCGCGCTGCAGATCAGTTACTCCGTCCGGCGTGGCCAGCGGGCCCAGCTCCACGTTCTCCTGCATGGGATCGCCGATTACCAGCGACTTCATTTTGGCCACGAACTTTTTTTCGAACTCCTCCGCGATTTCCTGAGCCACGATAAACCGCTTGGCCGCAATACACGACTGCCCGTTGTTCTGCACCCGGGCCTTCACCGCGGTGGCCACCGCCTGATCCAGGTCGGCGCTGGGCATTACGATAAAAGGATCACTGCCGCCCAGCTCCAGCACCACCTTCTTGATTCTTTTGGCCGCCGCTATGCCCACCTGAATGCCGGCTCCTTCGCTGCCCGTGAGGGTGGCTGCCATCACCCGGGGATCATCCAGAATGCGCTCCACCTGGCTGGAGGTGACCAGTAGAGTCTGAAAGGCGCCCTCGGGAAAACCCGCCCGGCGGAAGATGTCCTCAATAGCCAGGGCGCACTGCGGCACGTTGGAAGCGTGCTTCAGCAGCCCCACGTTGCCGGCCATCAGGGCAGGTGCTGCAAAACGCAACACCTGCCAGAAAGGAAAATTCCACGGCATCACCGCCAGCACCGGCCCCAGCGGCTGGTAGCGGATATAGCTGCGGGCGGCGGTGGTTTCCACCAGTTCGTCGGCCAGGAAGCGCTCGGCATTTTCCGCGTAGTAGCGGCAGGCCAAGGCGCACTTGGCAGCTTCCTGCACGGCGGCGCCCACTGGCTTGCCCATCTCCAGGGTCATGAGCCGGCCAAAATCCTGCTTCTCCTTTTCCAGAATCTCGGCCGCCCGCAGCATCAGGCGCGCCCGCTCGGCGAAGGGAACTTTGCGGTATTCCGCAAAGGTGGCCGCGGCCTTGGCGATTTTAACGTCTATCTGCTGCTCGGATAAGGGCTCGAATTTCTTCAGACACTCCCCGGTTGCGGGATTAATGCTGGCAATACCCATGTTCTGCCTCCTGGGATACTAGGGTTACATAAAGGTGGCCGCGCCCGCCAATGGCGGAAAAGGGCTAGCGCTTGTGGTAGGACAACATATCACATGCCCCCGGGAAGGCTGATTCCGAGCGGCACAGGTTTTCACAGTTTTGCAGGTTTCAAGGTTTCACAGGTTCGAGCCCTGAGCACAATTCACACCGAAGCCTTGAAACTTTGAAACCTTGAAACGTGCCTCTTACTTTGAGACCTTGAAACTTTGAAACCTCTTCGGTCAGGAATGTATTTGTATCAAAACGCAAGCCCCGCGCGGGCGCGGGGCTTGCGGCATTGCTGCGTGCCATGAACCGGCTACGAGTTGCTGGAATCCTTGATGTCCTGCTTAGCTTGCTTATTCGCCTTCTTAGCTTCGAGCTTGCTGTTGGAAGTCGGGCTTAGCGTCTGGATAGCCTTGCCCAGGCTCATGCCTTTGGCATTGGAGGCGGTGCCCGCGGGGCAGTTGGAGCCCGCGGCGGGCGCCAGTCCGGTCATGTCGGCCTTCATGCAACCGAAGCTCAGGCCCAGGTTCTTGCTGACGTGAGCGGTGGCCACGCACTGTCCCAGGTTCTTGAATCCGGAACAGGCATCCTGCGCACTCATGCCGGTGAGCGTCTGGATCTTGCCCGCCAGCGCGCTGTTCTTGGTCAGCAGCTGGTTCATGGTCATGCCGTGCGCCGAGGTTGACATCTTCGGGGTGGTGGGGCTCATGCGGTGCGAACCGCCTGCGCCCATCGCCGGATTCATGCCGGCGCCCGCGCCCGCGGGACGGCCGTGCTGCGCGAACGCCGCAGCGCCGCACAACATCACCGCCAGCGCCACAACTGTGATCTGCATCTGCTTCATAGAGTTATTCTCCTCCTTGGCCCTGCTACTGCTACTTGCTTTTGCCTCGGTGATACAGGCGTCCAACATTGACGCCCATGCTGAATGAGACCGAATTCAAATCGTATTGAATGCTTCGCGTGTAGCCCAACTGCAGATCCAGATAGGGGGAAGGACTGGCGCCCACCCAGGCGGAAAAGCCGTTGTCATACACCAGGTCGGCGCTGCCCGTAATCTGCTGATTGTTCTGGAACGGCCGCCCCCGTCCCGAGCCAGATCCCTGGCCGAAGGCTATTGCGTTTCCATTCGCCACCTTGCTGTACACCGTCTGCTGGCCGAAGGGTTGGATGTCGTACCCCGACGCTCCAACGTTGAAGTATTTGCCCAGTTGGTAGCTGGCGCCGCCCTGGAAATGAGCGTTGTAGCCCAGGCTGGTGAATGGCCGAATGAAAAGCTGCGTGTCGGCTACGGTGTTGGACAGGCCCGCTTCAATAAATGGAGTGAGATTGTTAAACGAATGATC
>JBLMXE010000216.1:0-27659 GCA_050257615.1 Chlamydiota bacterium
GTGCTTGGGACCGGTGGCTGGAATGATGGGAGTGTCCGGTGATGCAGTCAACAGCAAATCGGCTGCTCGACCTGCAACGTGGTCCGGCACCTTTCCCCGGCCAGCGTTCGGCGCTCCTTACGGCAATGCTCACAGGGACCGCCCACCCGAGCTTCGTACCAGCGAGGCTCGGGTGGTTCCATTTTTGGCCGAACTCGACCGCGGTTTTTCACACCTTTTCGGCTAGCCGGCCCTGCTTTCCCTCCCCGCTCCCTCCAGTCTGGCCGGCAAGGACGGTGAGCCATTTCCCGGGAGAACTCTATGAGCATGGCCCTTCTGTATGACGCCACGCTGTGCATCGGTTGTAAACAATGCGAACAGGCGTGCGCGGAAACAAATAAGCTGCCCTACAGCGAAGCTGTAGCGGAAGAAGCGCAGCAATCGGACCACAAATTCACTGTTGTACTGGCCAAAGGCGACAAATTCATGCGCCGCCTGTGCATGAATTGCCAGGACCCTGCCTGCGCTTCCGTATGCCCGGTAGGCGCCATGCGCAAAACCGCGGACGGCCCGGTGATTTACGAGGAAAGCCGCTGCATGGGCTGCCGCTACTGCATGGTGGCCTGCCCCTTCGGCGTTCCAAAATATGAATGGTCCAAGGTTCTGCCGCGGGTACAGAAATGCACCATGTGCGCCGAGCGCGTCGCCGCCGGCAAAGCCACAGCTTGCGCCGAAGCCTGCCCTACCGGCGCCACCAAATTCGGCGAGCGCGACGAACTCATCAAGGAAGCTCAGCAGCGCCTGCAGGAGAATCCCGGTAAGTATGTCAACCACATTTACGGGCTCACCGAAGTGGGCGGAACCTCGGTGCTCATGCTCTCCAGCGTGCCCTTCGAAGAGTTCGGCTTCCCCACCCAGCTCACCCACGACCCACTGCCCCTGCTCACCTACCGCGTGCTCTCACGCATCCCCGACTTTGTTCCTCTTGGCGGAATGATGCTGGGCGGAGTGTGGTGGATCACGCATCGGCGCGAGGAAGTGGCCGCGGCCGAAGCCCGGGAGAAAGCGGAAAAAGACGCCAGGAAAGCGAGGAAGAAATGAAATTCCGGCTTACCTTCTGGAAACTTGTGCTGGCAGTCCTGCTGGCGACGGCGGCTTATGCCACCGTGGTGCGCTTTGCTCAGGGGCTGGGCCGCTCCACAAATTTGAGCGACCAGTTTCCCTGGGGCCTGTGGATCGGCTTCGACGTTCTCTGCGGCGTGATGCTGGCGGCCGGCGGCTTCACCCTGACCGCGGCGGTGCACATTTTCAACCTGGAGCGGCTGAAGCCCATCGTGCGGCCCACCGTGCTCACCGCGTTTCTCGGTTATACGCTGGTTTGCGTGGCCCTTATGTTCGATTTGGGCCGCCCCTACCGCATATGGCATCCCCTGGTCATGCGCAACCCGCATTCCGTGATGTTTGAAGTCGCCTGGTGCGTAATGCTCTACACCAGCGTGCTGGCATTGGAGTTTTCGCCCATCGTGCTGGAACGTTTCCGCCTGGAGCGCCCGCTGAAGATCGTGCGCCGCGCACTCATTCCCCTGGTGGTGCTGGGAGTCATTCTTTCCACGCTTCACCAGTCGTCTTTGGGCTCGCTCTACCTGATCATGCCCAACAAGCTGCACCCCTTCTGGTACACGCCGCTGCTGCCCGTGTTCTTCTTCCTTTCCGCCATTGCCGTAGGGCTGGCCATGACCATCTTCGAATCCAGCATGAGCGCCAAGCACTTCGGGCGCCAGTTGGAATTGTCAATCCTGCAAGAACTGGGGAGAGTACTGCTTGTGGTTTTGTCGGTGTACGGAATCCTGCGGGTTGAGGACCTGTGGCATCGCGGCGTGCTGCAGCAACTCCTGGCCGGCGCCTACGCCCGCTACGAAACCTTGCTTTTTGTGCTGGAACTGGTGCTGGCTCTGGTGGCGCCCCTGGGGCTGCTTGCCTTCCGCCGCGTGCGGAACAGCCCCGGCGGTTTGTATCTGGCGGCGGTGCTGGTGGTGCTGGGCTTCATCACCAACCGGCTGAACGTAAGCATTACCGGGATGGAGTCGTCCGCCGGTCTGCACTACATCCCGCGCTGGACCGAGGTGGCTGTCACCGGCGGAATTGTCGCCTCCGGCTTTGCTCTGTTCGGCCTGGCGGTGAAGTATTTGCCCATATTCCCCGCCGAGGAAGTGTTTCCCACGCAGGTGGAAACGGACGTAGCCGTGTCCGGCAACGTGGTGGGAGAGGCGGTGCCGGAGAATGCAGGCGATTGAACAAAACGAAAGCAGATGGCGCCGCGGTGTGAGCCTCCGGCACAGCCTGGGGGCCAAGCTCATTCTGCTGCTGCTGGCGGCGATGGTAGCCATCTTCGCACTGCTGGGTTATGTGACCATCCGCCTGCACCGGCAGCACCTGGAAGCCGCCACCCTGCAAGCCGCAGAGCGGGTCGGCGATGTAATCAAGCGCAGCACCTCCTACTCCATGCTGCGCAACGACCGCGAAGGCCTTTACCACATGATGGCCACCATTGCCGGCGAGCCTGGCGTGGTGCGGGTACGCATTTTCGACCAGCAGGGTACGATCAGCTACTCCACCGATCCCGGCGAAGTCAGCCACAATGTGGATAAAGGGGCGGAAGCCTGCTACGGCTGCCACGCCCAGTCGCAGCCGTTGACGCGGCTCAACCGGCCGGACCGTTTTCGCATCTACAAACCCAACGGCCATCGGGTGTTGGGCGTCATCACTCCCATCGAAAATCAGCCCAGCTGTTCCAATGCCGCCTGCCACGCCCATCCCGCCAGCCAGCAGATTCTGGGTGTTCTGGATACGAATCTGAGCCTGGCCGCCGCGGACGCCAGCCTGGCGCAAAGCACACGCCAACTACTCGCCTCTACGGTGCTGGCCGTGCTGCTGATCGCGTTCCTGAGCTGGCTGTTCGTCTGGCAGTTGGTCCACAAGCCGGTGAAGCGGCTGACCGCCGGCACGCAAAAGCTGAGTGAGGGCGAGCGTGGCTATCAGATCGAAGCCGGTTCCGGCGACGAACTGGGAGAGCTGGCCGACTCCTTCAACCGCATGAGCCTGCAGCTGCGCCAGGATGAGAAGGAGATCACCGCCTGGACCCGCACCCTGGAAACGCGCGTGGAGGAGAAGACGCGGGAACTGAACCGGGCTCACGACCATGTGCTGCAGGTGGAAAAAATGGCCTCCGTGGGCAAGCTGGCAGCAGTGGTGGCGCACGAGATCAATAACCCGCTTTCCAGCATCCTCACCTACGCCAAACTGCTGCGCAAATGGATGGAGCGCCCCGAGGGCGTCCGCGAAAAGCATGAGGAAGCCGAGCAATGCCTGGACCTGATCGCGGCGGAGAGCCGGCGCTGCGGCGACCTGGTGAAGAACCTGCTGACCTTCTCCCGCGCCCAGCCCATCAATCTGCAGCCCACCGATATCGGCGCGGTGGTGAACCGTTGCTACCGCCTGGTGCAACACCAACTGGAACTGAACAGCATTCAGTGGCAGGCAGAGATTGCGGAGGGGCTGCCGGCGGTGATCTGCGATGGCGCGCAAATCGAACAAGTACTGCTGGCGCTGATCATGAACGCCATTGACGCCATGCCGCGCGGCGGCAATTTGTGGCTGAGCGTCGCGGCTTCCCCCGATGGCCGCCAGCTCGAGCTCCAGGTGCGTGACGACGGGTGCGGCATCGCCCCCGACATTCTGCCCCAGATTTTCGAGCCTTTCCACACCACCAAGGAAAGCGGGCATGGCGTGGGTCTGGGACTGGCTATCAGCCGCAGCATCGTGGAGCGCCATGGCGGCTCCATCGAAGCCCAGTCAGAACTGGGGCGCGGCACAACTTTCAGAGTGTATTTGCCGTTACAGGTCGGAACGGCAGAGCCCATGGGCGCGGAACTGGCCGGCGCCGGCAAAGCGAGGTGAGGAACGTGAGCGATCAAGGCAAGCTGCTGATCGTGGACGATGAACTCAGCGTGCGCGACTCGCTGAACAAATGGTTTCATGAAGAAGGCTACGAGGTGGGCACGGCGGAGAGCGCCAGCGAAGCCCTCTCCCGCGTGGCGGAGCAGCGCTGGGATGCCGCCCTGCTCGACATCAAGATGCCCGGCACCGACGGCATCGAACTGCAGCGCCGCCTGCACGAAATTGATCCCCAGATGATCGTGATCATGATGACCGGCTATGCCTCGGTGGAAACCGCGGTTACCGCCCTGAAGAACGGCGCTTACGACTATGTGACCAAGCCGCTGGACCCCGATGAGATCGCACACCTGGTGAAGAACGCGCTCGCCCACCGCCGCGCCCAGCAGGAAAACATCGCATTGAAGGAGACCGTGGCCGAGGTCATGCGTCCCCCCGACCTGGTGGGTAAAAGTGCCGCCATGCAGCGGGTGCTGAACGCCATTGAGACCGTCGGCCCCACCGATGCCACCGTGCTGATCACGGGTGAGAGCGGCACGGGCAAGGAACTGGTGGCGCGGGCCATCCATGCCGCCAGCTCCCGGCGCTACAAGCCGCTGGTGGTTATCCACTGCGGCGCGCTGACAGAAACCCTGTTGGAGAGCGAGCTCTTCGGGCACGAAAAAGGCGCTTTCACCGGGGCGCAGTATCGCAAAAAAGGCAAGTTCGAAGTCGCCGAGGGCGGCACGGTTTTTCTCGACGAGATTGGCGATATCAGCCTGAAAACCCAGACCGACCTGCTGCGCGTGCTGCAGGAGCGCGAGATCACGCGCGTGGGCAGCAACCAGCCCATTAAGGTGGACTTCCGCTGCATTGCCGCGACCAACAAGAGCCTGGAGGCCCTGATTGAGGAAGGCAGGTTCCGACCCGACCTGTTCTACCGCCTGAACGTTTTCCGCATCGAACTGCCGCCGCTGCGCGAGCGCACGGAAGATATTCCCGTGCTGGTGGAGCATTTTGTGCAGAAGTTCTCCCTCGCCATGAACAAGCGCATCAGCCGCGTGGCTCCAGAAGCCATGTATGCCCTGCAGCAGAATGACTGGCCGGGCAACGTGCGCGAACTGGAAAACGCGGTGGAACGCGCCATGGTGGTGGCCCAGGAGCCGGAACTGCGGGAGCGCGACTTCATTCTCAAGCCGCGCAACCACAACGGCACCGCCTCCAAGTCGCTGGAGGAAATCGAGAAGGCGCACATTCTGCGCGTGCTGGAGGGGTGCGGCTGGAACCAGACCCGGGCGGCCGAGATTTTGGGCATTGACCGGGTCACTCTGCACCACAAGATCAAACGCTATGGCTGGAGCCGCTCCACGATTACAAGCCGATGAAGCTTCTGCAACTGCTGCCGATCGGAAACACGGACGGCCAGCTGCTCCAGGAGCTGGGAGCCGCCATGGCCGGGTTGTTTCGCGTTTCGTTTATGGTACTGCCCGCGGCTCTGGACCCCCGGTTCGCCTTTCATCCCGAGCGCCAGCAGTACCACTCTTCGGAGATTCTCGCCGCCATGCAGCCGGGGCTCAGGGACGATTGCTGGCGCTTCCTGGGAGTGGCCGCCGTGGACCTCTACATCCCCATCCTGACCTTTGTATTCGGCGAGGCGCAGATGGGCGGCCCTTGTGCCGTGGTTTCCAGCTACCGCTTGCGGCAGGAGTATTACGGCCTTCCTCCCGATTCGGGAATGATGCGGGCGCGCTTACTCAAGGAGGCGGTACACGAAATTGGGCATACACTGGAGTTAACCCATTGCCACGACTATCGCTGTGCCATGGCGCCCTCGCACGCCGTGGAGTGGATTGACATCAAAGAACCCTGGCTCTGCTCCCAGTGCCAGTCGCGGGTGTTGGCGGGGGAAGCGAGTCGTTAGTCGTTGGTGGTTAGTCGTTGGTCGTTGGTGGTTAGTCGTTGGCCTCAGCCGTTAGTCGTTCGCGGACGAGCGACCACGGACAAGGATTGCAGCTTGGGGAGGGACCATGCTTACCAAAGAACATACGCGCGCGGAACACGGTCACAAAGAAACGCCGGAATTTCATGAGCCCGAGGCCTGGCTGGGGCATACGCCCGGGAAGCCAATCAAGATCTGCTTTGCCGCCACCAATCTGGAAGCCTGGGAGGCGGGCACGGAGGCCGTCATCAGCTGGCGGGGCAAGCGCTTCCGCATCGTCTGCGAAGGCAAGGATGTGCCCCTGATCCAGACTACTCGGGGAATTCTGGTCGGGGAGTAGCGCCAACCGGCGCGATAAACACGATCTTAGACCCACGGGTTTGGGCTGCATCCCGCGCAGCCCATTGTGTTCGGGTGTGGAAGCGTGCGGCTTCAGCCGCAGGTAAGCAGGCATTAAGAAACCGAGCTTCAGCCCCGGTGGCATTGCGCCATTCCTCGCGGACTAAAGTCCGCTCGGAAATAAAATGGGTCAGGGTATCACCCGGCTCAAGCCGGGTGCTTCCACACATGCCTGAAGGTTTCTCCTTGAAGGCTTATTTATTGCGTCTGGAGCCGGGAACGTACGAGTCTTTACTCGAAAACGGGAGTGGTCTTGCGACGTTCGCTGGCGGGGGCGCCCCCGCCACAAACACTTAGTGAGTGCTAGCGGCGGTCAGCACCGCAAGGCGCAATTTCGCCGCGGTGGCGGCATCGAAGCCTTCCATCACCAGCACAAATTTGCCGTGCGGCTCCACAAACACCGGGCCGTCTTCTGTGTTCCACTGCGTGGTGGCGTCGGCGATGGAAACCTGCACGCCAGCCGAGGCTCGCTCCGCTGTCGGCCGCGAACCGCCGGCAGTTTTGACCTGCTTGTATTTCTTCTTTAAGGATTGCGCGTAAATGCCTGCAAATTTTGTTGCCTGCTCCGGCTCCGCCCATTTTGATAGATAGAGCAGGGCCAGGCTGCCCGAAGCTGCTTTTTTCTGCCGCGCGGCATAGTAGTAGCCCCCGCGCCACTGCGGCCACAACTGCCGGGCCAAATCTTCACTGGCATACTGCTCCACCATCACCGAGACGTCGAACTCGCCCACTCCGCCCACATCCACCTTCTTCCAGGATTTGCCCAGCACCTTCTCCAGCTTGGGCGGCTGCAGCGGCGCCAGGTGCTCGCCGGCCAGGTACACCGTCGGCTGCATCACCTCGCGCGTGTTGAGGGGAGGGTGCTGCAGCACATCCGCAAAAGCGCCCTGTTTGCCCTTCTTCTGCAGCAGGGTGCGCTCAAAATCCAAACCATAGGTGTAAGGAAAGGCCAGCGAATCTTTGATGTAAAGAGGAGCGCTGTCGAACACCGGCGAGCCCTCTGTTACCCCCGCTTTCATGGCAGCAACAATCTCGGGCGCATCGAGAATAGTCTTGCCCAGCGGCGCCAGCTCGTAGTCGGTAAGCACCACCATGGCTTGGCCTTCGCTTACCGCCTGGCGGGCGGCCAGCGCTTCGTCGTCCTGGACGTCGGAATCTTTCTTCTGGCCGCGCGGGCCATCCTTCAACCAGTGGTCGAGGTCGCTGCTCTGATCCTGCAGCGCATGCGTCAGTTCGTGGGCCAGCACCGGCTTTTGCACATCCGCGTCCACCCAATCGAGCAGGTTCACTGTTTTGGATTTGGGATCGTAATAGCCGGCCACCTGCTCCCGCAGCAGGGCCACCAGAAAAGTTTGCAGATCGAAGTCAGGCGGCAGCAGGCCGAATTTTTTCAGCACCAGCGCGGAACGATTCAGGCGCTGCGCATCCTCGTCGCTACCCATCCTGCTCTGAATGTATTTCATTGCCTGCTCGCGGCTGACCAGCGCGCGCTTCACCGAATGGCGAACAGGCAGGCCGCTGTCCTGGCTGGCGAAATGAAGGATTTCGTCAACCGAGCGGAACAGTTCCTGCGCCTGCTCCGGGGTGATGCGGTTCTCCGGTTGCGCGGCTTGCGACTGGGCGGGAGGGTTAGCGGGCGAAGCCGTTTGCGCGGGCAGGGCGGCCCCGCTCAGCAGCACAACTGCCAGCAGGAATTGGAGGATCGCGCTTAGCAAGGCTGAGTACTACCGGCTATAGACCGTGGGCTGCGGCCCCTTTTCCAGCGTCTGCCGGTCCCAGATGGCGCCCTCGCGCGTGTAATTGGCGAGTTCGAAATCCTGGGTCAGTTCCAGGGCGTCGGTGGGGCAGGCGTCCTCGCACAGGCCACAGAACATGCAGCGGCTGAGGTCGTAGGTGAAGGTGGTCAGCTCCTTGCGCCGGGTGGCTGCGTTGCGCTCGCTGGTGACCACGATCAGGTGCTCCGGGCAGGCCAGCGCGCACAAATCGCAGGCAATGCACATGGTTTCGCCCGTATCGGGGTTCACGTTCAGGCGCGGCGCCCCACGATAGCGCTCAGCCACTTGCGGCCGCTGCAGCGGATACTGTTCGGTATAGATTTCTTTCGGATCCTGGTAGCGGAAGGTTACCGACAATCCCTTAACCAGGTCCACCAGGAAAACGCGGCGAAGAACGTTCGAGAGAGACAGTCCCATAGGGCACCGGACTGCTTAGTCTATCACTGGATGCAAGCGAAGAGGCTGTCTAGCCCGCAAGGTCCGGGCGCATGCGTTTTACACCCAGCATTGCGGCCCAGGCAGCCTTTGCCTGTACGTCTTTTTTATCCCGCAGCCTACTTGCGGCGGCGAGTGATGATGCCGGCAAACAGCGAGCCGAAGCCCAGCAGCCCTAACAGGGGCAGCGGCGACGCCGTCTGCGGCAGATTGCCGGCGGCCTTGTTCTGGGCCGTCTGCGTATTGTCGTTCTGATCGCTGGCAGCAGTGCCATTATCCGGCGGATTCTGAGCCGAAGCGGCAGCGTTCTGGTCAGCATTCTCCGTTCCGCTTACAGCACTGTTGCCGGTGGCGGACGGATTATTCTCCGCGGCGGCGCCGGTGGACGCGCCGCTGCTCTGGTCGCTGGGAGCCGCCGGCTGAGCATAGCTGGGGTTGCTGGACGAGCTGCCGGCATTGTCGCTAGGCGTGGTTGAAGTCGCCGACTGCGCTGCCTGGTCATTGGGAGTGTTAGCTGCGCCTGCTTGCGACGTGGAGCCCTGGGGAGTAGTCGCAACCGAACTGGATGAACTGGTCGCGCTTGGGTTCGACTGGCTGCCCTGCTCAGCGCTGGCGCCGGTGGGTCCGGGGTTACCAGTGCCGCTGCTGTTGCTGCAGGTGTCAGCAACGTGCTGAATCGAGCTGACCGCCAGGGTGTTTCCCGCTCCCTGCGCTCCGCTTTGCGCGCCGGAGTCGGGGGAGGTTTGTTGCCCGGAAGTGCCCGAGGACGAGGAACTGCCCATCGTGCCTGTGATCTGCACTTCGTGACCCACGTGCTGCTGCAGCCGGCTGGTGTCGCCGGTCAGCGTGTAGGTGGTCCCGGTGGTGTCCTGAGTCAGCGTGTAATTGCCGCTAGAACCACTCAGACAGCCCTGGACCGTGGTTTGCCCGGAATTGGCGGGCGCGCCCTGAGCATTAGCTCCGGACTGATCGCTGGGATTCGACGGCGAATTGGGGTTATTGGGATTGGCAGATGGATTCTGCGCGTTCGGATTCTGGGTTTGGTCGGGCGTCTGCGCGGGAGGCGCCTGCGTGTTGGGACTCTGGTCAGGCGCCTGCTGGGTCTGCGGCGTCGCCTGCCCGCTGCTGGGATTGCTGGGCGATGTGTTCTGGTCCTGCGCCACCGCCACCGCCGCCCCAAGTAGCAAAATTGATGCCAAGGTTAGTACTCGCTTCATGCATCTCCTCCTGATGTTCCTGCCTTCGGCGCCGAAGGACAGGATGACCTTCCATTAGAGGGAGCCGCTGGAGGCGGGGTTTGCTTGGGAACACAGGAGTCGGGAGTCAGCGAACGAAACGATATGTCGTGAAATGTGTCGCATCTCGGTTGTTTCCTGATCAGCTTCGGATAACTCGTTCTGTCTCAGATCGCAACCCACAGGGGGTTTCCTGACTCCCGACTACCCCCTGTGCGGCTACAATGGTGTTCTCCGCGATGAACTCTGCTACCCCCGACGAACTCTGGATGGAAGAAGCCTTGCGCCAGGCCCAGCGCGCGCTGGAAGCCGGCGAGGTGCCGGTGGGCGCGGTGGTGGTGTGCGGCGGGGAAATAGTCGGGCGCGGCTTTAATCGCAACCTGCTGGACGGGGATCCCACCGCTCACGCCGAGATGGTGGCGCTGCGCCAGGCGGCAAAAGCCATCGGCAACCATCGCCTGCTGGAGTGCGAGATGTACGCTACCTTGGAACCCTGCCCTATGTGCGCCGGCGCCCTGGTGCATGCCCGCCTGCGCCGCCTGGTGTACGGCGCCGACGATCCCAAGGCGGGCGCGGTGCATTCCGTGCTGACCGTGCTCAACCATCCCGCCCTGAATCACAGAATGGGGGTGGAAGGCGGGGTGCTGGCGGGGCGCTGCGCGGAGATGCTGCAGACCTTCTTCCGCGCCCGCCGGGCAGAGCAGAAAGGCTGATCTCCCGCCAATAACCCGCTGGCCCTGGCCATGCTTTCATCGTGTCACGATATTTATCGCAATTTACCGCACCTTTTTCGGGGCCACGCTTCGCCCGTGCACCTCATCTAAGAGAACAAAGGGGGTAAGCAATGGCAGACTATGCTACAAACCTGCCGGTCACGCTGAGCAATCGCGCGTCGTGGTCGGCAATTTTTGCCGGAGCCTTCGTGTTCCTGGCAATTGAGATCACGTTTCTGGCCTTGGGCATCGCTATCTTCGCTGGTAGCGCGGCTGCTCCGACCTCAGGAACCATGACCACGGGCATTTCCATCTGGGCCGGCATCCTGACCCTGTTCGCGCTGTACTTTGCCGGGCGCACCGCCGGCCGCCTCAGCGGCACGGGAAACCGGAACATCGCCATGTATCACGGACTGGTGACTTTTGGCATGTGCATTTTCTCCGCCATTCTGGTGGCGGTGATGATTCTGGCACCCGCGGAGATCGCTAATGCCGGCAATGCCAGCGTCAGCTTGCTCACCGTTCGCCACCTGTTCACCGAAGGCGGCTACGCTCTGTTCGCGGCGCTGCTTGTGGGGGGCATTCTGGCCTGCATCGGCGCCGCCGGCGAAGCCAGGAACAATGCCGCACCTCCCGTGGAGCGGCCCAGCAATCTGAGGTCAGTGGCTTAAACGACTTCTCGCGCGCCACTCGCAGCAGCCGGCCCGGAGCAGGGGGCCGGCTTTTTTCTTTGCAGGAAAACTTCGCTCGCCGCCGATGCCCGCGGATCCGTACCGCGCAAGCTCTGTGGCAGAAATCGCTGCCTGCTTCCGGCCCGGGCAGCCAGGTAAAAACTGAATCTCAGTCCTGCGTCCCTCATCCAATTTAGACTGCCTAAAGGTGGAACATATATTTCCGATGGTGACCGCGGGCGATAATTCTTGCAGGTTGTAAATTCCGGATTTTCCCGGGGGCCTTCTGTGTTATTCGACTTCGCAAGCATCTCTGCCAAAGAGCGGTACAAGCTGCTGGTATCTACGATTGTTCCCCGCCCCATTGCATGGGTTGTCAGCCTGGATCGCGATGGCCGGGCAAATGCGGCACCGTTTTCCTTTTTTAACGCTTTTGCCGGCGACCCTCCGGTAGTGGGCATTGGAGTCGGGCAGCACGATCCGGGCAGGCCGAAGGACACGCGGCGCAACATCGCCGAAACCCGCCAGTTCGTGGTGAATCTGGTTTCCGAAGAAGTAGCGGAAAAGATGAACATCACCGCCATCGAGTTTGAGGCCGGCGTGGATGAGCTCTCTCAGGCGGGGCTGCACTGCGCTCCCTCCGTTCATGTCAAGCCGCCGCGCATTGCCGAGAGCCCGGTCGCCATGGAATGCGAGTTGATGCAGATCGTGGAACTGGGCCCGGAAGCAGGGCTTGTCCTCGGTCGCGTGCTGGCCATGCATGTGCGCGAGGATGCGGTGTTTGACGCAGCCAGGCATTACATTGACACCGACGCGTTGAAACTCATCGGCCGCATGCATGGCAGCGGCTGGTACGCGCGCACCTCCGACCTTTTTCAGATGAACCGAATCTCCCTGCAGGACTGGCAGAAGCGTAGCACCCAACCGCAAGATCTATGATTAGCCCGATACTCGCTGCGCTTGGCTGCGAGTATTCCTGAATTTTTGAAAGCCAATCGTAAGCGCAGCGAAGCGAAGAATGGCGGGGGGCTAGAAGACGATTTTAGAATTCTCATTGCCTCCGGACAGGTCGTATACAACTTGCTCCGTTCGACGGTTCCGAGACACGTTGTATGCGATCGAGATCAGCCCAATGGCGAGGAAATGTACCAGCGCTTTACGGCAAATCAGTTTACTGGTTTGGATTCAAGCGAATTTTCAAAGCCCCGCGTCTTCACCGGATATATCCATAGTGGGCTCGAGATTCATCTTGCGAAGCAGCGCCCCGAAGCGCGGATCCGCGCGGATTGAATCAAAGAAGGGATAACTCCTGATTGGCGTCATCATCGGGTCGCGTTCATCGACGGCACGGTTCATCCAGGCGAAAGCCTCGTCGAGTTCACCCACTCCCAGGTGGATCCAAGCGAAGCAGGACGCGGGAATATAGTTTTGTTCGGCTGCAGCGTGCAACTGCTCCAAGATGGCGCGCGCCTCCGCGACATCCCCACTCTGCGCTACTCCCAGGCCCAACCAACCCAGCCAGACGGGGGCACGATTCGAGAGTTCTACGCACTTGCGGAGCTCTCGGATCCCTTCATCGAACTTGCGCTGTGCACACCGGGTCACTCCAATCAAGACGTGAGCCGTTGGATAGTTTGGATCAACTGCGAGCACGAGTTGCGCCTGCTCAATGGCACGGTCGTAATCGCGTCTCCACCAGTGCATCAGCCCCAGCCAACGGCGTGCTTCCAGATTCAAGGGATCCAAATCGAGCACAGTTTCGAGTTCAGCAACGGCTTCGTTCAAGCGACCGACGGGCATCAGTGCGCTTATCGCATAGCGGAACTTCACCAGAAGCGAATTTGGTTTCAGTTGGCGGGCCAACGCCATTTCACGTTGAACCTCTGACCAGTTGTAGTTGAGTACCTTACGAAACTGTCCGAGCAGGGCATGCGTTTCGGCCAGCGTATTATCAATTTCGAGCGCCCTCAATGCAGCCCAAAGTCCTTCTGTGCAAGCTTCTTTGGGAGGGACCAGGCCAACAAAACCTGCCCAGAAATTATACTCAGCCAGTCCATCGTAAGCTAATGCGAAGCGGGGATCGCGAGCGAGGGCCTGCTCGAAGTATGGTTTGGCGTTGGCGACATCTCTGTACATGCGGAACCGGCCCTGAAGGTAGAGGTTGTAAGCTGCGATGTCGTCAGTAGGGTTTGTCCTGAGGTGCTCGGTCATGTCAGCCATGCGTGCTCGCACCGTCGGGTCGAGGGAAGGAATGTGAGTTGCGATGGCTTGCGCGACGCAGTTTCGCGCCTGAAATATATCACGCGTGTCCGCGTCGTATTTCCTAGCAAACAGGTGGGTTTGGTCTCTGACCTGGATTAACTGGACATTGATGGTTAGTCGGCCGTTGGCTCGACTGACACTGCCTTCGACGACATAGTCTACGGCTAGTTCATGGCCGATCTGTTCCACGTCCTTGCGGCTGCCCTTGTAGCGCATAGCGGTAGTGCGGGCAATCACGCCGAGATGCTGGGGTGAAACCGCCGCAATCGCGGTGATGATCTCGTCGGTCATGGCGTCGCTGAAGTACTCCTCGCCCGGGTCGCCACTCAGGTTTACAACCGGAAGGACCAAAAGCCTGGGCCTGCGCATTGCGACTTCTGGGGGAGGGGGAGGGACATGATGCACCTCCGCAATGAAACGATAACCCCTCCTGGGGAGAGTTTCGACGAATCGGGGGTGCTCTCCGGAATCGTTTAGCGCCGCGCGCAGACGTCCGAGGATGGTGTTCAGGTTGTTGTCGAAGTCAACAAAGATGTCATCGCCCCACAGACGGTGACGCAAATCTTCGCGCGTGACGAGTTCACCCGGATGTTCGAGCAGGGCCGCAAGTAATGCGAATGATTTGTCGCGGAGAGGAACCCTGATACCGCCTTTGCAAAGTCGGCCAACAGCGAGATCAACCTCGTAGCAGTCGAAGCGGACGATGTTGGGCATGGTCCGGCCCCTGCCCTGACTATCTACTCGCGGCAGAAGCATCTCGTCAAGGGCAAGTGTCACGAATTCATTGTGATACCCGGTAAGGCAAATGTGAGAGGGAAATAATTGCGGTGCTATTTCCTTTTCTCTGAGACAGGAACACGATCCGGTGAGAACAACCAGGAGGCGCAACATGTACAGCACGAAATTGATTGGCGTTTCACTGACGCTGCTCGTTTTGTTCGCGGCGCGACCCCTCTATGCTTCTCCACCGGGCAACTGTTCCTTAACGACTCTCAACGGCAACTATAGCTTCTTCGAGGCGGCCACGCTGATCGGGGATCCCGCGATGAAAATGGTCACCAGTGGAATCATCCATTTTGACGGGGGTGGCAATAGCTCGGGCGAGTCCATCACTAACATAGAAGGTTGGGGCGTTGCTGGAGTAGATACTTTCACCGGAACTTATGCGGTTAACTCAGACTGCACTTACTCAGGCGACCTCACGGGCGGTGGCGTGACCTTCCACTTCGTAGGGACGATCGCCGGGGATGGCATGTTGCAGGAAACGCGCTACGTGATTACGGACCCTGGATGGGTCGCCCCAGGGACAGTCAAGAGGATTCAACCTACGGCCTGCTCTGTGGCCACTCTTAAAGGGTCATACGCCCTCTATGGAGAGGGGACAGTTACAGCGTTTAATCCCTCCCAGCCGATCACGCACGTCGGAATGGTCAGCTATGACGGCGCAGGACATTTCTTCGGCAGCGATACGATCATGCTGAATGGAGCGTTGGTTCCGGACACGTTCAGTGGGACTTATACCGTCACCGGAGACTGCATGATATCTGTCGAGATCGCCAGCACAGCGGTGGGTGTAGTGCATGAAAAGGGATGGATCGTCGGCCAAGGGAAGTCGACGGAGGTTCATCTTATCGTGACTGACCCAGGATTTGTGTTCCGTGAGGCGACCAGGAAGCAATAGCGTGAGCCTCCGTCCGAATCAGATTCGCCCAGGTGCAGTCAGTTGGCCGCTCTAAGGGGCTAAAAGCGGTGCGAACTTCTGGCATATTAGACACTCGAGAGCGCGTACCTTTCCGACGCGCTCTTCTATGCTTGCCCTACCCTCTCTCTCCGACTAACGGGCCAACCGGGAGTACTCGGCAGCCGAAAAGTCGACTTTCTGAGCCGACCTTTTGACAGTGGGACGGAAAGTTCTAAAGTGAACGGTCCCAAGCACCGTAAGCCGCTGAAACCAATGCTGTAGGAGGAATGGCGGAGAGAGAGGGATTCGAACCCCCGATACGGTTCCCCGTATACACGCTTTCGAGGCGTGCGGTTTCAACCACTCACCCATCTCTCCACGTCTCCGGCGTCCCGAGTGGTCGGCGGGCGGCCGGCGTCGAATTGTGCCGCAAGCCCGCCTCGGCGGAGCCTGCTCAGCCATTCTAAATGAGAGTGAATCCTTCCGAAAAATCCGCGCCTATCACCGTTCATCGGCGGCGAAAGAAGTTCTAATCCGCGGATCTCTCCCCCGCCGAGCGCAGTGCGGCTTTCAAATTCAGATTGCGGATCAGCCGGTGCAGGTAGTTGGGATGGACGCCCAGCAGATGGGCGGCTTCGGTGTAATTGCCTTGCGCCTGCTGAAAGGCCTGCAGGATGAGCTTTTTCTTCAAATCGCTGATAGCGGCGTGATAGCCGGCCGCATGCCCCCCGCGCGCCGCCTGGCCTTCCACGATCACTTCCGGCAGGTCCTCGGGCATCACGACGTCGCTCACACCCAGCAGCACGGCGTGTTCGATGGCGTTCTCCAGTTCGCGGACATTACCCGGCCAGTCGTATTGCTGCAGGTACTCCATGGCGGGCGGCGAAATTCCCCGCACCCGCCGCTTGCAGCGCTGGCTGCAGCGCGCCACGAAATAATTGGCGAGCAGAGGTATATCTTCCCCGCGCTCGCGCAGCGAGGGCATATTGATGGCCACCACGTTGAGTCGGAAGTATAGGTCTTTGCGGAAGCGCCCTTCGTCGGCGGCTGCGCGCAAATCCTGGTTGGTGGCCGCGATCAGGCGTACGTCCACCTTGATGGGCTGGGTCCCGCCCAGACGCACAAATTCACGCTGCTGCAGCACCCGCAGCAGCTTGGCCTGCAGCGCCGGCGCCAACTCCCCGATTTCATCGAGAAAAATGGAACCGCCGTGGGCCATCTCGAATTGACCCTTCTTCTGCCCCACGGCGCCGGTGAACGCCCCTTTCTCGTAACCGAACAGCTCGCTCTCCAGCAAAGTTTCGGGAATGGCGGCGCAATTGATGGCCACAAAAGGACGCTGGACGCGGGAACTGGCTCGGTGCAGGGCGCGCGCCGCCAACTCTTTGCCCGTGCCGCTCTCGCCGCACAACAGCACCGTGGAGTCCGAGGGCGCGATTTTGGCGATCCGCTCCAGCGCCCGCCGCAGCGCCGTGCTTTCCCCCACCAGGCTGTGATCCAACTTCAAGTCCGCTTGCAGGAGCTGGTTTTCGCGCTGCAGTGACTCCAGCCGCCACACCCGCTGCGCCGCCAGCGCGGCGATGCCCGCCACCGCCGCCAGCATCTGCAGGTGCTGCTCGTCGAAACACGCCGCCTGCCGGCTGCAATCCAGATAGATGGCGCCCAGCACGCGCTCGCCCGCCAGCAGGGGAGCGCACAGCAGCGAGCGCACCGCCTGCACCTGCAGGCTGGAGGCGTCCTGCAGGCTCACGTCCGCGCCCACATCGTTGACCATCACCGCCGATTTTCGCTCCAGCACCTGGCGCACCACGGTCCGGCTCACGCGCACAGGCTGGCTGGGACCGGAAGCGCGATCCCAGGCGAAGGCGGGCGAGAGGTCCTCGGAGTTCGCGCCGGCCAGCAGGATCGCCCCGCGCTCCGCTGGAATAATCTCAAAGATCATGCCCAGCAGCTGCCAGTAAAGCGATTCCGAATCCTCCACCGCGCTGGTCTTGCCGGCGATGGTGAGCAGAGCGCGCAGATCGCGCAGGGCCCGCGCATCAGCCCCGGCTCCGTCCCTGGGTTCGCCCGCCGCCATCCACAGCGGCGCCAGCATCGCCGTGTTGGTGTCCTCCAGTTGCACGGGAGCCGACTGTCCCGTGGCCTCCGCCTTCCCCTGGCACACAAAACGAAACGAGCAGTCGCCCACCGTGAGCAGGTCGCCGTGCTTCAGTTCCTGGCGCTGGACCGGAATTCCGTTGACGAAGGTGCCGTTGCGGCTCTCCAGGTCATGAACCACTATGCGATCGCCCTCGCGGCGAAGCGCGCAGTGACGCCTCGAGATCCATGCACTGGACACACACACCTGGCTGCCGGCTTCACGCCCAATGCACACCTCAGACTCATCCAGGGCGAAGGTGCTCCCGTTCAGTGGGCCGGCAATGCCAACCAGGGCCGGGGACATACTCCCTCCCCTCTGCTGTGTCTAGCATAGCTCCATAACCCCGTCTTGGAGCACAGTTCTATTATCGGCTTTAAAGAGCGTTGTAACGGTTGTGGACTATCGGATCAGATAGTCCCTCTATCCGATCAGATAGCGCAGCACCACAAAACGCCGTTGCCGGCCACTCCTCGCTTTCTTGCTTAGTCGCCATCTGCCTGATGGAAAAGCGGTTGCGCAGTCGCTCGACAATTTGCCGCGGTTTGGGAAGTTGGCACTCGGGGTGCACTCTCCAGGGTGTTCAGAGGCGGCCCAAGAAAGAATTCCAGGAGAGGAGAACGACAATGAAAAAGTATGCGGTAGTTGCTCTGGTGGCATTTGTTGCCTTCGTGACCGTGGCGGCCACGCCCAGCCATGCACAGGCTTTGATCAAGGCCGATGTGCCCTTCGAGTTCTGTGCCGGATACGGTGTGGTTCCCGCCGGCGAATACAGCATTCAGCGGATCGGCGGCATGAACACTCTGCTGATCTCTTCCGGGCAACGCGGTGTGGAACTCGTGATGCCCAACACCACCGATTGGCGGACTGATTTTGAGACCCCGAAACTGGTCTTTCACCGCTATGGTGACGAGTACTTCCTGGCCGAGATTTGGACCAGCGCGGACAACGCGGTACGCAAGCTGCAGGTTCATCCCCGCGAGCGGCAGCTGGCCAAGGCCGGCATGTCTCCCCAGGTCGCTGTGGTGTACGGTGTGCTCCCTTCCGCTGGCGGCAACTGAATTTCAGGGGGGCAGGGCGGAAAACCCGGGGCTCACGCTCCGGGTTTTCTTTTTTCTCACGCAACCGCGATCTCTTGGCGCTCTCTGCGTCTCAGCGGTAAAGATTTGCGCGCTATACTAATCATTCTGCCGCATTTACGGCCCAGGAGTCAGAGTGTTGCACAGGCAGTTATCGCGATTCCCTATTCCTCTCTTCGCTCTCATCATGGTCGCCTCCGCTTTAGGTGGCAGCCTGCAGCTGGCAGCGCAAGGGATGCACGACGCCGCGCCGGGAGGCACGTCCTCCGGTCAGGTGCCTCCCATCCTCAAGAACGTCCGTTACGAGCAGAAGCTCGACGCCCAGGTCCCGCTCAACCTGGCCTTCCGCGACGAAAGCGGCAAGCCGGTTAACCTGAGCGACTACTTCGGGCGCAAGCCCGTGGTCCTGATTCTGGCCTACTATCGCTGCCCCATGCTCTGCAGCCAGGTGCTGGCGGGTGCGACTCACGCTTTCCGGCAGCTTCCCTTCCGCATCGGCCAGCAATTCAATGTTCTGACCGTCAGTTTCGACCCGCGGGAAACTCCCGCCATGGCGGCATCCACCAAGCAAACCTATATCAGCAGCTACGGCCATCCCGAGGCCGCCGCCGGCTGGCACTTTCTGACCGGCCAACCGCCGGAGATTACCGCCCTCACCCAAGCGGTTGGCTTCCACTACGCCTGGGACGCCCAAACCCAGCAATATGCCCACGCCACCGGCATTGTGGTGCTGACGCCTAAGGGAAAAGTCGCCCAGTATTTTTACGGAATTGATTATCCCGCGCAGGACCTGCGCCTGGCGCTGGTGCAGGGATCGCAGGAAAAAATCGGATCGCTGGCTGACGAGGTACTGCTCTATTGCTGCAGATATGATCCCAACAGCGGCCGCTACACCGCTCTCATGGGCAGGGTGCTGCAGATCGCCGGCACCTTTACCCTGCTTGTCCTGGGCGGGGTTCTCTACATGCTGTTTTATCTGGACAAGAAGAAGCGGCTGGAATTGGAGAAGACGGCCAGGGAAGGCCAATCGGCGCTCTCGCCGCACTAGAGGGCAATGCTGCCGCCGTCAGCGCCTGCGCAAAACGCTGGTCAGCGAACGCAGCAGAGCCGGAGCTTCACTTTTCAGCTCGGTCAGGCTAGCCGTAACCAGCTTGCGCAACACGGCTTCGCCCGCCGAAGTCAGTTTCAGGTGCACCACCCGGCGGTCGGCCTCATCGCGCTGACGTTCGATGTAGCGGCGTTTTTCCAGGCGGTCCACCAACTCCACCACGCTGTGGTTCTGGATCTGCAGGCGATCGGCGATTTCGCCCACTGTGGGCCGGCGACCTTTGGGCATGCCTTTAACCGCGAGCATGAGTTGATATTGCTTGGGCTGCAACCCGGCCTGGCGCGCTGCCCGGCGCCGCTGCTGCAGAAAGCATTCCAGCTGATGGCGAAACTCGGCCAGGGACAAATATTCGTTTGCTGAGAGCTTGGCCACTTGTCCTCCTGCTGCTCTGCTGCTGGGCATTGTAGCCGGATGTGAGCCTATCGGCTATCATCGTAAGCCGCAACCTCATCAGAAAGAACTATACTGTGCCGGCTCGCCTGGGCAGGCGGACCGGTTTATGGGAACTGAAATAGTATGCGTTCCGACTTCATTCCATATGCGATTCGATCTATCCGGAGGTGGCTGCCCTCTCTTCTCCTACTGATCTTCGGCTGCCCACTCTTGCTGGGCAGGACGCCGTTCCTGGCTGCTGAAGTAAAAGGCGCGGCAACCCAGCAGCAGGCTGCCAAGGTCAGCCGATCGGATCGCAGTTTTCTGCGCCAGGCAGCCCAGGAGAATCAGGCGGCGGTGGAACTGGGCCAGGTGGTCGAGCGAAAAGGTTTCAGCGCCGCGGCCAGAAACTTTGCCCGTACCCTGGTCGCCCAGCGCAGCCGTGCCCAGCAACAACTCTTCGTCCTGGCCCGACGCGTTCACATGGCGCTCCCCCTCAAGCTGAGCCGCCACGACCGCAAAACCCGCCAGCAATTGGAAAAGAGCTCCGGCCCGCGCATAGACAACATCTTCCTCGCCCATATGGCTACTGATCTGGACCGCCAATACGGAAACTACGAAGACACCGCCATGACCACGAAGAACCCGGAGATTAAGCAATACATCGAGAACCTGCTCTTCGAGGTCAAACGCCAGGATCAACTGGCCAACGCCATGGCGCCCAGCCAGAACAGAAATTCCGAGAGTGAGCAGTAAGGCTTACTCAAACCGCAACGCCTCGATGGGATCGAGGCGGGCCGCCTTGCGCGCCGGATAAAAGCCGAAAAAGATGCCCACTGCGGCGGAAAACAGCGCCGCCACCGCAATGGCCAGCGGCGAGATCAGCACCGCCCAGCCCAGCACCCGGGTAATGAGCACGGCGCAGCCGATCCCGAACAGGATGCCCACCGCTCCCCCCATCAGGCTGAGCACCACGGCTTCGATCAGGAACTGCCGTTGCACGTCTTCTTCAGTAGCGCCCACCGCCATGCGCACCCCAATCTCCCGCGTGCGTTCCGTCACCGAAACCAGCATGATGTTCATAATCCCTATGCCCCCCACAATCAGCGAAACCCCGGCGATGGAGGCCAGCAGGAGGGTCATCACCCGCGACGACTGATCGGCCAGTTCCGCGATGTCCGCCAGGTTGCGCACCATGAAGTCGTCATCTTGCCCAGGCCGGATGCGGTGCCGGTCGCGCAGCAGCGACGTAATTTGCTCCTGGGCGGCGTAGCTGGCCTGCCGGGAAACCGCCGAGACCACAATGAAGCGCAGCCAGGTGTCCCCTGTTAGCTTCTTCTGCAGGGTGGTAATGGGCACAAAGATCACGTCGTCCTGGTCGTGGCCCATGTGCGCCGATTGTCCCTTGAGCGTGAGGACTCCCGTCACCCGAAACGGCAGATCCTTCACCCGGATCGTTTTCCCGACCGGTTCGACCGCACCAAAAAGGTTCTGCCGCACGCTGTTGCCGATCACCGCCACATTGGCCGCTGCATCCACGTCGGCCTGGGTGAAGGGCACGCCTTCGGCGAAACTCCAATCGCGAATCTCGAAGAACTGGGGCTCCGTACCCTGCACGTTGGTGAACCAATTGTCATTGCCGAAAACGATCTGCGCCGTGCTCGTCCCACCAGGAGCCGCCGCTCTCACCGCCGGGCACTCGCGCAGGATGGCGCGCATGTCGTCGTAGATCAGCGTTTTGGTTTGGCCCCAACCGAGTCGCAGCCCGCCCCGGTTCACCGTCCCGCTGGCCACGAACACCACGTTGGAGCCCATGGCCGCGATCTGCTGCTGCACCGCCTGGCTCGCGCCCTGACCCACGCCCACCATGGCGATGACCGCGCCTACCCCGATGATCACACCCAGCATGGTCAGGCCGGAGCGCAGCTTGTTGCGGCACAATGCCCGCCAGGCAATCCGCACAACCGAAAGCAGCTCCATACCCGCCTCCTAATCTTCCAGCTTGGGCAGCGCCTGCAAGACTTCGGCTGCGCGCGGGCGCTCTGCCGCCGGCTCGTCGCGCCGGATTGTCCCATCCCGAAACAGCAACGCGCGTTTGGCGAAGCGCGAGATGTCCGGCTCGTGCGTCACCAGCACCACCGTGAGTCCCTGGTCGTTCAGTTGCTGGAACACATCCATGATCTCCACCGAAGTACGGCTGTCCAGGTTGCCGGTGGGCTCATCGGCCAGCAGGATGGAGGGACGGTTCACCAGCGCCCGCGCGATCGCCACCCGCTGCTGCTGCCCGCCGGAAAGCTGCGAGGGAAAATGGGCGCCGCGATCTTCCAGGCCCACCGTGCGCAGCGCCTCGCGCGCCCGCTGCAGCCGCTCATCTTTACTGAGCTGAGCATAAAGCGTGGGCAGTTCCACGTTTTCCAGCGCCGTAGTACGGGCCAGCAGGTTGAATCCCTGGAACACGAAGCCCAGCTTGCGGTTGCGGATGGCCGCCAGCGCCCGCTTGTCCAGTTGTGATACGTCAACGCCTTCCAGAAGGTAGCGCCCGCTGCTGGGCCGGTCCAGGCAGCCCAGCAGGTTCATGAAGGTGGACTTCCCGCTGCCGCTTGCGCCCATAATGGCCACGAACTCGCCCCGCGCGATGCTCACGCTGATGCCGCGCAGCGCGTGCACCCGCGTTTCCCCCAGCTCGTAGTACTTGTGCACCTCTTCCACGCGGATCAGTTCGGCGGAGGCTCGCGCAGCGTAAGCTTCAGATGCGGATTGGAGAGTCGTGGCCACGGTGACTTGTAATTGAGCAATTTGTAATTTGTAGTTTTCACCGCGCCACAGGCTGCCGGTTTCCCAATTACAAATTACCCAATTACTCAATTACCCGATTACACAATGTCCCTCAGTGCCGAATCGTCGCTCCCGGTCCGCTAGGCTGCCGATTCGTGATCTCCTCGCCCACCGCCAGCTCATCCCCTTCCTGCAACCCACCCTTAAGCAACTCCGCCACCGCCGTCTGCGTGTGGTCGGTGATGCCGGTACGGATCATCACCGGCTCGATGCTGCGGTCCGGATGCAGCTTCCAGATCACCGCCACATCGCGGCGCGGCTGCCGCGGACCCTGCAGACCCACTGCCTCTCCGTTCCCAGCCCCACGCGCCGGCCCAGCGTGCTCCTCGGCAATGCCGTACTGCGCATAGATCTGGCGAATCCGCTCCACGCTCAGTCTGGGCTTGAAGCGCAGCGCCGTGTTGGGTACAGCCAGCACGTCTTCCGCGCTGGCCACCGGAATGGTCACGTAGGCGGTCATCCCCGGAAACAGCTTCATCTCCGGATTATCGAAGGCAACCACCGTGTCGTACGTGACCACGTTCTGCACCACCGTGGGATTCAGGCGAATCTGCACCACGTGCCCGCGAAATGTTTCGTTGGGGTAGGCGTCCACGGTGAAGGTTGCCTCCTGGCCCACCCGGATGTTACCCACGTCCGACTCGTCGGTCTGCGTATCCACCTGCATCTTGGTCAGGTCCTGGGCGATGTTGAACAGCGTGGGCGCCTGCAGCGACGCCGCCACCGTCTGCCCCACGTCCACGTTCCGCGCCACTACGATTCCGTTGATGGGCGCATGAATCGTGGTGTGGTTCAGGTTGGTTTGGGCCACGTCCACCGCCGCCGCCTTCAGGTTGACCTGGGCGGCAGCCTGCTTCACCGTGGCTTCGGCCGAGGTCACTCCCGCCGCGGCCGTATCGGCATTGGCCCGCGCCAGGTCGAGTTGCTGCGGGCTCATCACCCCTTCCTTGGTCAGGCCCACCGTGCGCGCGTAATCGGCCTTGGTCTGCACCGCCGTGGCCTTGGCTCGCTCCAGTTCCGCCTGGGCGGTAGCCAGGCTGGCACGCGCGTTCTGAAGATCAGCTTTGGCCTGCAGCAGCGCGCCTTCGAACAGCGAGGGCTCGATTTGCGCGATCACTTGCCCCTGGCGCACCCGCGAGTTGAAGTCGGCAAACAGCTTGGAGATGTTCCCCGAAACCTGCGAGCCCACCTGCACGGTGATGACGGCGTTGATGGTGCCCGTGGCCTGCACCACGTCGTGAATGTCGGCGCGCTGCGCCCTGGCAGTGAAGTATTGTGATTGCGGGGTGCGGTTGTAGGTAAATCCGACAACCACGGCAATGGCCAGCAGCAAGGCCAGCCCGAGCAGCCACTTATGACTCAGGAACTTCATGACACCTGCTCAATTTCAGCGTACATTTTTCGTCCCATTGCAGCAACCGGCAAGCACGCCTGTCTATGACGCCTGACCAAAACCGTTGTGATAACCGGGCCCTGATTGCCGGGCCCGCTTTTCCTCAGCGGTTTTCTCCTTGACAGGTTAGGAGAGCGAGAATATATTCCTAAGTTATTTAGGTGTAAGCATGGCGCCCAAAGCCGATCTGCTTCCCGGAACTCTCGATCTGCTGATTCTCAAGGCGGTGTCGCTCGGTCCGCTGCACGGCTATGGGGTGCTGCTGCGCATCCAGCAGATATCCGCCGGAGCCCTGCTGGTAGAGCAGGGCGCGCTTTATCCCGCCCTCTACCGCCTGGAGGAACAGGGTCTGCTCGCCACCGAGTGGGGCACCTCCGAGAATAACCGCCGCGCGAAGTATTACCGGCTCACGCGCCAGGGCGAAAAGCGGCTGCGCGACGAAACCCAAAGTTGGAACCGGCTGGTATCGGCTATTGCCGCGGTTTTGGGCGCGCGCCCTGAGGAAGTCTGAGCCTATGCGCTTCGCCGCAGTTCTCGACCGTCTCTTCCGCCGCAGCCGCCTCGACCAGGACATGGAGGAGGAAATGCGCGCCCATATGGCCGAACGCACCGCCGATCTTCAGCGCAGGGGCCTCCCGCCCGCGGAGGCCGAACGCCGGGCCCGGATCGAGTTCGGCGGCGTGGAGAATTACAAGGAACAGTGCCGCGAGACTCGACGTTTCCATCCGCTGCATGGCTTTGTGGAAGATGTGCGCTTCGGCTGGCGCATGCTCTGCCGGACCCCCGGGGTCTCTCTGCTGGCTCTGCTGTGCCTGACCGTGGGCATCGGTGCCAATGCCGCGGTCTGGAGCTGGATTGAGGGCATTCTGCTTCGGCCCTTTCCCGCGGTGGTTCACCAGGAACGCATGATGGCGGTCTCCGGAACCTATCGCGGCGCGGCAAGCGAGGCCACCGACGTTTCCTGGCCCGACTTCCGCGACCTGCGCGAGCGCTGCACCCTGTTTGATGCCTTCATCGTGGACAAGATAATGAGCACCACGCTCGACGTCGGCGACCGCGCCCAGCGCGCCGTTGGCAGCATCGTCTCCTCCAATTACTTTGATGCCCTGGGGGTGCGGCCTATCCTTGGCCGCGGTTTCCTCCCGGAGGAAGAGGTGGGCCGCAATTCTCACCCCGTCACCGTCATCAGTTACCGGTTGTGGCAGGACCGCTTCCACGGCGACCCTGCCATCATCGGCAAGACCCAGCAGCTCAATGGCCTTCCCCACACCGTCGTGGGCGTAGCGCCGCCGGGTTTCAACGGAACCTTTGTGGGCTGGGCCATCCAGTTCTGGGTTCCGGTTTCCATGCAGGAAACATTCGATCCCACGGGCTATAAGCTGGACGATCGCGCCTCCCGCTGGATTGAAGGCTTCGTCATGCTCAAGTCCGGCGTCACCCCGCAACAGGCGCAAAACCAGATCTCGGCCGTGGCCGCTCGCCTGGAAGCAGCCTATCCCGACAGCAACCGCGGTCGCGGTATCAAGCTGTTTCCCTTGTGGAAAACGCCTTTCAACAACGCTGGCACTCTGCTGCCCACACTGGGAATCGCTCTCGCCGTGGTGGTCTTTGTGCTGCTCATCGCCTGCGCCAACGTCAGCAACCTCCTGCTTTCCCGAGGTGTGGCCCGGCGCCACGAAATGACCGTCCGTCTCGCGGTTGGGGCAAAGCGCGGGCGCCTGCTCCGCCAGTTGCTCACCGAGGCTCTTGTCCTCTCCACCCTGGCGGTGACCGCGGGGCTTCTGTTCGGCTACTGGTGCCGCAATCTTCTGGTGCTGTTGCTTCCCTCACGCGGCGGACGGGAGATGAACTTTCCCGGCCAGCTTGACTGGCGCGTCTTGTCGCTAAGTGCCGTCCTTTGCCTCGTCGCCACCGGCCTGTTTGGAGTAGTGCCGGCGATTCAGGCCAGCCGCGTGGACCTCGCCGGTGCCATCAAGGCAGAATCAGCCAGCGTGGTCGGCGGAAGGCGCCGGGGCCTGACGCGCTGGAGCCTGGTCCTGGTGCAGATAGCCCTGAGCTTTGCCCTGCTCGTGGGGGCCGCCCTGCTGCTGCAAAGCCTGCGCAACCTGCAGAACATGAGCCCCGGCTTTTCTACTCGCGACGTGTTGGTTACCGGGATTGACCTTAAGTCCGCAGGCTACGACCAGCAGCGCACCCGCGAGTTCGAGGATCAGTTGCTTGACCGGCTCTCGGCTGTGCCCGGCGTGGCCTCTGCGAGTTTCGCTGAATTTGCGCCCTTCTCCTATGTCACCTACGCCTCCGCGCCGGTCGCGATCGAAGGTTTCGCCAACGCCCCCGGGGAACTGCCCACGCTCGACTACAACCAGGTTGGTCCCGGATATGTGGCCACCATGGGCATTCCCTTACTTTCAGGCCGCGAATTTACCCGCGCGGATAACGAAGCCGGTCCGCCAGTCGCCATCATTAATGAGTCCATGGCCGCCCAATACTGGCGCGGCCGCGACCTGCTGGGCAGCCGTTTTCAGTTCAACGGACGCTGGTTGCGCGTGATTGGTGTGGCAAAAGACTCCAAGTACAGCAGCTTGAACGAGCCGCCCACGCCATTCTTCTACGTTCCCCTGCGCCAGGGCACAGGTGGAACTATCCTGAACATCCGCACTTCGCTTCCCCCGCAAGCCATGGCCCTGACCCTCGCCCGCGAGGTGCACGCCCTCGATCAAAACCTCGCTCCCGGCGAAGTCCTCACCATGGGCGAGCAGGTGGCGCGCACCATGGCCCCGCAGCGTGTGGCATTAATGTTGCTTACCGTCTTCAGCATCCTGGCCCTGCTGCTGGCCGCCATTGGCATGTACGGCGTCATGTCCTACACCGTCTCGCAGAGCCGACGGGAACTGGGGCTGCGCATGGCGCTGGGCGCCGAACCGCGCGACCTGCTGCGCCTGGTGATGTCACACGGGCTGGCTTTGACCGCGGCGGGCGTGGCGCTGGGCGCCGCCCTGACCCTGGGCTCGTCGCGGCTGCTCGGATACCTACTCTATCGCGTGAGCCCGCGCGACCCTCTGGCGTTCATCTCGGCTCTAACGATCATGACGCTCGCCGCGCTGGCCGCGTGCCTGGTCCCCGCCGTGCGCGCCGCCCGCACTGATCCCGTGCGCGCGCTGCGCAGCTGAGCCCGTCCTGCTCAATGACCTGGCACGTTGCTCCCCAGCCGCGCGAACAGCATCCCAAAAATCTCAATCCCATCCCACAAATTCTGCAGGCGCAGGTTTTCGTTGGCGGCGTGCTGGTTGTTGTCGAAATTGGCGATGGGCACGCCAATCACCGGCCGCTGCTCCTTGCCTTCAAACAGATACATGGGCACGCTGCCGCCCAGGCTCACCACCTGGATGATGGGCCCGCCCATGGCTTCCTCGATGGTGCGCACCACCGCTTTCGCCATGGGATTGTCCACCGGCGCACGATAGGCGGGATAGCCCGGCCCCCACTCCAGCTTGATCACCTTGGCGTGGGCGCGGCGCGTGGCCAAGTCGGGCGTCTGGCGGGCGATGAAGAATCCCTGCCGTGTAATGTGCTGTTCGATTTCCTGCCGCACCCGCTCCGGGGTCTGGTTGGGCACCAGGCGAATGTCGAGCGAGGCGCGCGCCTCCGTGCTGATCACGTTGGCCGCCTGCTCGCCCACATGCCCCGCCTCGATGCCGCGCACGTTGATGGCC